>JBOHTE010000127.1:0-44779 GCA_050733555.1 Gemmatimonadaceae bacterium
GCGCATGACAGTGCGCCGCGCCGTCATGCGCGACCTCGATACCATCGTCGACCTCCGCCTGGCGCTGCTCCGGCTGCACGCGGAGAACCCGCTCCACGGTCGCATCCGCGCCGACGCACCACTCCGGGCACGGCGCCTCTACGCACAGCAACTGCGCGCGCTCGATGAAGTCATCTTCCTGGCGGAGCGCGACGGCGTCCCGCTTGGCGTGCTCCGGTGCGCGCGCAGCAGCGGCACGCCCATGCTGGATCCGGTGATGTATGGGTACGTGTCATCGGTTTATGTCGTACCGGCGGCACGGCGGCAGGGCGTGCTGCACGCCCTGCTGCGCGCCGCCGAGCGCTGGTGTCGCCGCCGTGGCCTCACCGAAATGCGCCTGCACAATTCCGCCCATGATGCCGTGGCCAACACGGTCTGGGATGCGCTCGGCTTTGAACTGGCCGAAGTCGTGCGCGTACGGCCACTGCGCTGACCCCGGAGATCACCATGTCGCTCATCACGATCTCGCGGATGTTCGGCTCCGGCGGCTCCGAGGTCGCAGCCGGGGTTGCGCAGGCGCTCGGCTGGCAGCTGCTGGACAATGCGTTCGTGGATGCCGTCGCGCAGCGCCTCGGTGTGTCGCCCGAGGAGGTCGAGGAACGCGAGGAGCGCGTCCCGTCCCTGGCGCAGCGTCTGGCCAACACCCTCGCCATCAGCGCGCCGGAAATTCTGCCCAGCCCCATCGCACCGCCCCTCCCTCCCACCGGGGAGCGCCTGGTCGAGGTCACCGCGCGCATCGTGCAGGAAGCGGTCGCCACGGGTCACGCCGTGCTGGTGGGTCGCGGTGCGCAGTGCATCCTGGGCGAGCGCGCCGACGTCCTGCACATCTTCTGCTATGCGCCGCGCGACGCCCTGGCCGCGCGTGCGGCAGCGCGCCTGGGGATCCCCATCCCGGAGGCCGCGCGCGAGGTCGATCAGCGCAATCGCCAGCGCGAACAGTACGTGCGCCGCTACTGGAAGCGCTCCTGGCTCGCGTTCGACAACTACCACCTGTGCGTCAATACCGGGGCCATGAGCATCGACGGCACCGTCGAGCTGGTGGTCCGCGTGGCACGTGAGCGATTCGCGCTCACGCCATGACGGCGGAATGGCGCATGCGGTCTTGATGTTCTGTTGCCCGGATGGCAAGGTGCAGTATGCGCTCGCACACGTACTCGAAGTTCAGTCCCGAAGCTGCCGATGCGGTGGATCTGCAGTCGCTGCTCGACAAGCTGGCGGATTTCCTCCTGCAGTCGGGCTTCGCGGGAGGCAAGGGCCAGTCGCCGTACTGGGGCGAGTTCGACGGAGAGGCGGACCGCTCGCTCGATGCGCTGCGCGAGGCGATTCTCAACGCGCTCATGGAAAGCGGGCAGTTCACTCCCGAGATGCTCGACGCCCTGCGTGGCGACTCGGATGACGATGGAGAATCCGCGGGGCGCCTCGCGAAGCTGCTCGATGAGATCATTCAGCGCCTGGTGAACGAAGGCTATCTGAACCTCGAGGCGCCGCCGCAGATGCCGTCAGGCTATCAGGACGTGACCGGACGCGGAGGACTCGCGCGCGCGGCCGCCCGCGACGTGCAGTTCCAGCTCACCGAAAAGGGCATCGACTTCCTCGGCTTCCAGACGCTGCGTGACCTGCTCGGCTCGCTCGGGAAATCGAGCTTCGGCAATCACGACACGCCGTATCTGGCCACCGGCGTCGAAGCCGACGCGGCCAGTCGCCAGTACGAATTCGGCGACACGATGAATCTGGACGTGAATGCCACGCTGCAGCACGCGCTCGCGCGCACCGGATCGCTCGACGTGCCGATTGACCTCGACTACACCGATCTCATGGTGCATCAGGCGGAGTATCGCTCGTCCTGCGCGACGGTGCTCATGCTCGACACGTCGCACTCCATGATTCTCTACGGCGAGGACCGGTTCACGCCCGCCAAGAAGGTGGCGCTCGCCCTGACCCATCTCATCCGAACCCAGTTTCCGGGTGACTCGCTGCGCGTCGTGCTCTTCCACGATTCCGCCGAGGAGATCCCGCTCGCCCGTCTGGCGCACGCCCAGGTCGGCCCGTATCACACCAACACCGCGGAAGGACTCAAGCTCGCGCGGCGGATCCTGCTCGCGCAGAAGAAGGACATGCGGCAGATCGTGATGATCACCGACGGCAAGCCGAGTGCGCTCACCATGCCCAACGGCATGATCTACAAGAATTCCATGGGGCTCGATGCCATGGTCGCCGCGCAGACGCTGCGCGAAGTGGCGGATTGCCGGCGCTGCGGCATCGTGATCAACACGTTCATGCTCGCGCGCGATCGTGCGCTCGTGGAGTTCGTCAAGCGCGTGGCCGCGATCAGCCGCGGCAAGGCCTACTTCACCAACACGATGACGCTGGGCCAGTTCATTCTCATGGACTTCCTGCGGCGCAAGACGCGCAAGGTATCCTGACGCGCCGCAGCGGCGACGCTAGAGTCGCGGCGCCACGGGCAGATCCAGCTCGAAGCGGAAGCGGGTGCCCTTCCCGAGTTCGGTATCCACCGCCAGCTCGCCGCCCAGCCCCCTGATGAGCCGGCGCGAAATGGACAGCCCCAGTCCCGCGCTCGAAAACGAGTAGTCGCCCACGCTCCGGCGCCGGCGGAATGTGTCGAAGAGACAGCTCATCACATCCGGCGGGATGCCGCGCCCGGTATCCCGTACCGAGAAATCCAGCCGTGTGCGCGTGCGCTGCGTCGCCGCGATCTCGACGAACCCCTCCGCCGTGAACTTCAGCGCGTTGGTCGTGAGATTGAGCAGCACGCGATTCAGTGCGCCCGGGTGACCGAGCCGGAAGTCGGCATCGGGTGGCGCCAGCCTGAGGTCGAGCTTCTTTTCCTCCGCAATGGGCAGCACGATGTCGCGCACGCCGTTCATGACATCCGACACGGAGAACGGAACCGGTTCCACGTCCGTCAGCCGGTCGGCGCCGCGCACCAGCTCGATCACATCGCTCGACATGGCGCTGAGACCGAACGCCGCGCTGTAGATGAGCCCGAGCTGCCGCTCCTGCACGGGCGCGACGGCGCCGCTCTGCCCCTTCCGGAGGGTCTCGGCGAGAAAGAGAATGGACGACAGCGGCGACCGCAGGTCGTGCGCCACCTCCACGAGCAGATCCAGCCCCCCCACACCGGACAGACGGCTCGCGAACCGCTGCGCGTCGTCGTCCTCGAGCACCGCCTGCACGCGCTCGAACGCGCGCCACAGCGCGATGATGTCCCCGACGCTCGCGCCCGTACCCGGTTGGTTCGCCAGCTCGTCCACCACGGCCGCGCGCCAGCGACCGAGCAACCGCTGCACGGGCGCGGCGGGGGCGGCGCGCTCCACGAGAATGGTGTCGCCGGTCCAGCCCTGAGCGAGCGCGGCACCCAGTGCCGCCATCTGCGTGCGCAGATCATCGAGCTGTGTTCCCGACTCGATCGACTGCGGCGCCGCCAGCACGCGCGCCGCTGCCCGATCCACGAGTGCTCCCAGCGGATCGGGAATGGCCGCCGCGGCAATATCCGCCGCCGGTCCTGCCGGTCGTGCCACGTGATCAACCAGGGGTGTCCTGTCGCCTGCCGTGGTGCGCGTCATGGCGCTCGCGCGCGACGCGCCGGTGGTCACTCGGTGAGACCCGTCAGATCATCGCGCCGCATGTTGTGCTTCTCCATGAGACGATAGAGCGTCGTCCGATCGATGTTTGCGAGCCGTGCCGCGCGCGACATGTTGCCGCCCGCCCGCGTCGTGAGCCGGGCGAGATACTCACGCTCGAATTCGGCGATCAGCCGGTCCTTCGCCGCATGATAGGGCTCGTCCATAATGGCGGTGGGCAGCGTCGTGCGCACCGGCAGCGCCGGCGCATCATCGTACACCGGAATGTCCTCTGGCCGGATGGCGTGCCCCGGCTCGCTCAGCACCGCGACGTGCTCGATCACGTTCTGCAATTCGCGCACGTTCCCGCGCCACGGCCGGGCACGCAGCGCAGTGATCGCGTCGTCCGTGAGGCGCGGTGCCGCCTCGCTCGCCTGGCGGTGGCGCGACCAGTAGTGGGCGAGGAAGTGATTCGCCAGGAGCGGAATGTCTTCGAGTCGCTGGCGCAGGGGAGGAAGCCGGATGGGCACGACGCGCAGCCGATAGAACAGATCCTCGCGCAGCACGCCGGTGTTGACCGCCTCCTGCGGATCGCGGTTGGTCGCCGAGATGAAGCGGATGTCCACCACGGCATCCTGCTGTTCACTCCCCACGCGGCGCACGACGCCATCCTGCAGCACGCGCAACAGCTTGGCCTGGATCTGATGCGACATCTCCGTCAGCTCGTCCAGGAAGAGCGTGCCGCCGTTGGCCGTTTCCAGCAACCCGGGCTTGTCGCGGTCCGCACCGGTGAACGCACCCTTGCGATGACCGAACATCTCGCTCTCGAGCAGCGGCTCGGGCAGCGCGGCGCAGTTGATCGGCACGAGCTTCCGGCTCGCGCGCCGGCTGTGTGCGTGAATGAACTGCGCAATGACTTCCTTGCCGGTGCCGCTCTCGCCGGCGATCATCACGGAGGCGTCCGTGGTGGCCACCTTGCGCGCCAGTTCCACGGCGCTCCGGAATGCGGGCGATACACCGAGCAGCGTGAGCTTGTCGCTGTTCCCGCTCTGCTGCACGAGCTGCTTGCGCAGGTCGCTCGTTTCCCGCGCCACCATGACCGCGTGCGACGCGCGCCCCACCAGGACCTGCAAATGCGTCGCGGAGAACGGCTTGGGCAGATAATCCCACGCACCAGCGCGCAGCGCCTCGATGCTCGTCGTCACACTGGGATTGCCCGTCATGACGACGACGATCGTGTCGCGGAATGCCTCGAGCGCCGCCTTCAGCACATCGATCCCCGACACGGGGGTCATGTAGAGATCCACGAGGATGATGTCGAATTTCCGGCGCCGGACCATGTCCAGCGCTTCATCACCCCGCCCGCAGAAGGTCACATTGTAGCCGTCCATCTGCAGCACGCTCGCGCACCCTTCGCGGAGCGTGCGGTCGTCGTCGACGACGAGGATGCGGATGCCGCCTTTGACCTCGGCGGGAATGGACAGGGGATCGCGAGGAGCCGGCTGCGCGTCCGACGCGCTGTCGGGTTGTGCCACGAACGGACTGGACATCGATTGTACCTTCTCTCCGCCTCCGGCGACGGGCCGGTCAAATGGAAGGACTGGGTGCGGCAGCGGGGGTGCCATCTGTGCCGCTGACGATCGGCAACACAGATTGTCAAGTCAATGCTACATTCCTGTCGTCCGAATACCACATGATGTAAGTCACATTCAGCGGCATTCTCCCTTGCACGCCCGGTCTGGCGCTAGATTGCCACGGGTAGCTCGGCAACTGTGGAGTCGCTGTAACGACGAATCGTGCGTTGAGCCGTCACGAGATGCGCAAGGCGGAGTCACCCGGGAACGGGCACACCGGAAGGCGGAGTGAGCCCATGGAGACGCATGCCGGTCGCGAGGGGCTTCCCCCCGACACGCTGACAGGTCCTAAACGTGCATGTAAACGCCAGTTAGATACGTTACGCCGGCGCGATGCGCCTCGTCCTTGTCGGTTGACCCGTCCCGAAATGCCAGTCGGTGTGTACAGCCGCTACGACCACGGCGTTTCGCATGTCTGCTGATTCGGGGATGGGCCTGGAATTGCATGCCTTGGCGATCGTGCAGCAGCTCGCGCCCCGTACGCGCTGGCACTCCCGCCCGGTGCCCTGCGGAAGATCAACCCTGGAGCGTCTTCTCGAATGTCCGTGAACTACCTCCCGTCCAACCTCCCCGGTGAACCGGCGCGTGATCCGGGCGCGCTGGCCTTGCCGCAACCGTGGTCGTCGCCGGTCTGGGGCGGCGGTCAGGACGCCGAGGACGCCGGCATCCCGTGGGGGCGATACTTCGCCGCGCTGCGTCGCTACAAGTGGATGATTCTCGCCATCGTCCTGGCCGGCACCGCGCTCGGATTTGGCGTGAGCCAGTTCATCACCCCGGAGTTCCAGGTCGCCGGAACGATCTGGATTTCCGAAGCCGATCCGCGCATGGTCAACAACAATCGCGGTCCGGTACGGGGCGAGGAGCTCCTGGGAGGCGGGGCGTGGGCGGATCTGCTCACCAGCTCCAACGTCATGGATCGGGTCGTCCGCCGCATGGGACTCTACCTGTGGGCGACGAACAGCGCTGACTCCGCGGCGTTCGCGGGGTTCCAGCCCGGCACCGGCTTCCGGGCGGGCACGTACGAGTTGGGCGTCGATCCCACGGGCAGCAAATACAGCCTGAGTACGAAGGACGGCACGGTCGTGGAACGCGGGGCGGTGGGCGATTCCGTTGGACGCACGGTGGGCTTCCTCTGGCTGCCGACGGCCGCGGCGCTGGGAAAAGGACGGACGTTGGAGTTCAGCGTACAGAATCCGCGCGAGATCGCCAACAGTCTCACCAAGCGCGTGGAAGTCACGCTTCCTCAGGGCAGCTCGTTCCTCAAACTCACCCTGACGGGCGCAAGTCCGCGGCGCACCGCGACGATTCTCAACACGGTCATGACGGAGTTCGTGGCGACCGCCACGGATCTCAAGCGCCGCAACCTGGACGAAACCGCCAAGACGCTGCAGTCGCAGCTCGACGATGCGCACAACGCGCTGCAGACATCGGAAAACAAGCTGCAGGGCTTCCGTACCAATACGATCACACTGCCCACCGAGGACGTCGCGCTCGGCAATCCTGGCGCCGCACCCGTCGCACCCGGAGCCGATGCCGCGCCGAATCCGGTCGCCAACGGCTACTTCGAACAGAAGCTGCAACTCGAATCGCTGCAACGGGACCAGAGAGCTCTCGAGGCGCTCCTGGCGAATCCCGCAACCATTACGGCTGATGCGTTCGTGCCCATTCAGACGGCGCAGCAGTCACCCGATCTGACGGCCGCCCTGCAGGAACTGTCCAAGCGGGAAACTGCGCTGCGCGCCGCGCGCGAAGTGTACACCGATCAACATCCCACGGTGGTGCAGCTCAACGCGAGCGTGCAGCTCATGCGCACGCAAACCATCCCGGGCATTCTGCGTGCGCTCGTCGTGCAGTTGAAGAAGCGCGAGGCCGCGCTGAGTACGCAGATCGGTTCGGCCACGCAGCAGCTCAAGGCCATCCCGTCGCGCTCCATCGAACTGATGCGATTGCAGCGCGACGTGCAGACGAAGTCGGCGCTGTATCAAATGCTGCAGGGCCGCTTCGAGGAAGCCCGCCTGGCTGCCGTGAGCGCCATCCCCGACGTGAGCATTCTCGACACGGCGGTCGCACCGCTCATTCCCACGAAGAACACGGCGCCGAGCATCATTCTCATCGCCCTGCTGGCCAGCCTGGGCGGCGCCGTGGGACTGGCGCTGCTGTTCGACCAGACGGACTCGCGGTTCCGCTACCCGGAGCAGGCCAGCCACGACATGCGGCTCACGATCCTGGGCGCGGTGCCGACGATCGCCGGCGGCAGAGGCGCGAGCCCCGACCCGGCGGAAGCCGCACAGGTCATCGAGGCGTTCCGCACGATCCGGATGAGCATCACCAACGCGTGCGGCGGTGCGCCCATGATGTTCACCATCTCGAGTCCTGGTCCGGGCGATGGCAAGTCGCTCGTGTCCTCGAATCTGGCGCTCTCGTTCGCGGAAGCGGGGTATCGCACCGTCCTGGTGGACGGCGACACGCGACGCGGTCAATTGCACGCGATGTTCAACGCGAATCGCCGACCCGGCCTGCTGGATCTCCTCGGCGGCGAGGCGCCGCTCGACGCCATTGTGCGCACCACGACGCACGAGAAACTCACGCTCGTGCCGTGCGGCACACGGCGCCACCGCGGCCCGGAACTGCTGCACTCGCAGGCGATGCTCCAGCTCATTGCCGATCTGCGTGACCGCTACGACGTGATCATTCTCGACAGCCCGCCCTTCGGGGCGGGCGTGGATCCGTTCGTGCTCGGTGCGGCCACGGGCAATCTCGTGTGCGTGCTGCGCACCGGCACCACGGACCGGAAGCTCGCCGAGGCCAAGCTCCAGCTCATGGGTCGCCTGCCGATCCACGTACTCGGCGCCGTGCTCAACGACATTCTGGCCGAGGGCGCCTACAAGTACTACTCGTATCTCTACGGCTACACGACGAGCGAGGACGATGATGAGACGCTGCGCCTCTCGCCGCGGGTAGGAGAGCTGTCCGGCAAGGTATAGCACGGCGGTCTCGCGCAGCCTGACGGAAACGTGAGCGGGTCGCTTCCCCTGGTGGGCGAAGCGACCCGCAGTGCGTTCGTGCTGTCTCTCCGGGTGATGACTCTCTGCGTGCTGTCTTTCCGGGGACTACAGGCTTGACCGGGCGGGAACTTCCTCGAACGCCTTGATGGTCTCACCCGTGGAATCGGAGCGCAGGTAGCGCAGCGCCGTCGTCGCACGGAGCAGCATCTCCACGGCGTCCACGGCGGACTCCGAGAAGTCGGGAACGGCGCAGTAGCCTGCGCGGATTTTCACGACGTGCGCCAGATCGCCGAGTGACACCGGCTCGGCGTCAATCATCCCCTGCATGCGCTCCATCATGCGGACCGCGCCAGGGCTGCCGGTCGCGGGAGCGATGATCGCGAAATCCGTCGGTCCGATCCGTCCGATGGCATCCGACACGCGCCCCGAGCGGCGCACCAGCGCACTGAGGTGCACGACGACCTGCTCCGTGTGTCCGTTGAAGGGACGGTCGGAGTGATCGACGGACGCGGGAAGTGGTGAAAACGCCACGCAGGAGATGGGGGCACGCAGTCGCTGCGCTTCGGCCGAGATCTCGCGCGCGCGGCGGACCAGGCCGCGCATGTTGTAGAGACCCGTGATGGGGTCCAGCAGACTTTCACTGCGCAAGTGATCGGCTTCGCGCTTGCTCCGCATGAACGCGTCCAGCTTGAGGAGCAGGGCTTCGCCATCGATCGGCTGCCCCACGAGTTCCCAGGCACCGGCCCGGTGCGCGGCCAGCCGCTTGTCCCGATCGGCTGCGCCGGAGGTGGTAACGAGGATGGGCGTGGACGAGCTGAAGTGCGCATCTCCATAGAGAGAGCGGCACACCTCGATCCCGCCCATGTCCGGTAGCCGGAAGTCCACGATCACCAGGTCAGGCTGTGCCGTGCGCGCCAGTTCGATCACCTGCTTCCCCGTGTACGCTCGAAGCACCGCGTAGCCGTTCGGTCCCAGGATGCTCTCGAGTGACCTCGCGGACCACTCCTGGTCGTTGGCGAGCAGTACCAGCGGTGGACGTGACACCTTTTCCGAATCAGTCATTCGCTCTCATGACGGGGCAGATATGAATCTTCAGGGTCCGACTGCGATTAGATGGTTTCGCGTACTGGCCGTCATGCATGAGTCATGCAGCCAGCGTCAGGTCACATAAACACCGATGTTTCAATGGGTTGAGTTTTTCTGACCAGTGCCGCGGATGCGGACCCTGCCGCGCGGACGCTACAACTGCGATGAGGTTGCGAGACGAGTCGGGCCACCGTGCCTGAGCACCGGAAAGGCGTGACGAAGCTCACAACCAGTTCGTCGTTTCCGTCATGATCGGAACGGACGGATAGTTGCATACTGTTGGACAGCCTCCGGCGTTATGTTGTGGGTCCGCCACAGAGCCCCGCCCGCAGCCTTGGCCGCCGGGAGTCCGGGAACCGAAGCGCGTTATTCGACAACGACTTGTACTCAGCTCGCCAAATGGCGACGTCTAGCACAAGGAGTGCATTGCCTGGAGTACCATGGAAACCATGACATCCCCCCGGACCTCGGGCGCCCTGTGCGCCTCGTTGCTCCTCGCCGCGGTCCTGTTCGTGTCGGTTTCAGGAGCCGCCGCAGCCCAACAGGTTCAGCCTCGTGACACCGTTCGTGCGGTGCAGGCCACGCGTGCTCAACTCACCGCGAGAGCGGCGGCGTTGCAGAGCGAACTGCAATCCTCGAGTGACGGCAAGGTTCGCGCGGCGAAGGAGGCCGAACTGTCGGCCCTGAACCAGCGGCTGGCGAACGGTGATTTCCAGGCGGGCGATCGGATCGCGCTCATCATCCGAAGCGACTCCGCGGTGAACGACACGGTGGTGGTGCGCAAGGGGCAGGTGATTCAACTCAAGAACCTTCCGGACATCTCGCTCCACGGTGTGCTGCATTCAGAGCTCAATGCGTACCTGACGAAGGAATTCGGGAAGTACTATCGTAATCCCGAGGTGCTGACCACCTCGCTCATGCAGATCGCCGTGCTGGGAGAGGTCGCGAAGCCCGGCTTCTACTCCGTCCCGACCGATGTCACGCTGAGCGATGCCGTCATGGCCGCTGGCGGGCCAACACAGACGTCCGATCTCAACGACACGGAAATCCGCCGGAACGATACGAAGGTGTTCGACAAGAAGGCCGTGCAGCAGGCGTTTGCCGATGGCTCCACGATTGACCAGATGAACTTGCACGCCGGCGATGCCATCGTGGTTGGCGAGAAGAAAAAGAGCGATTGGATCAGGATTGCGCAGATCGGCGCGCTCACCGCCGGTGTCGCGGTAAGCGTCTACTCCCTGGCCCACTAATGGTGGGCTGCCGTCCACTGGACTTCATGGCTTCAGAGAACACGCGAAACGTGACAGGCACGAATACCGCAGTCACTGGCGCCGCCGATCGGCGGCGCCCCTTCCCGCCTGCGATCGAACGCCCGCGGTCCGCGGTGCAGTCCGGCGCGAATGGTGATGGAGGCCGTCGTATCGAACTGGTTCGCGACAGCACACCCCGTTCTGTCGCGCGCGTTGCGCCCGAGGTGCAGCCGCGCTCACGCTCCGAACTGATCAACCGCGCCGTCAATGTACTCATCGCATGCGTGGCGCTGGTGATTCTGGCGCCCGTACTGCTGCTCGTCGCCATGGCGATCATGGTCACGTCGCGCGGTCCGGTGCTCTATTCACAGAAACGAGTGGGCCTGGACCGCCGGCGCGGTTCCGTCGATGCGCTCTACGACCGGCGCGAGACGGATACGGGCGGATGCGTGTTCACGATCTACAAGTTCCGTTCAATGCACGTGAATGCGGAGCAGCAGTCGGGCGAGGTGTGGGCGACCCGCGAGGATCCCCGGATCACGACCATCGGACGCTTCCTGCGGCGCACCAGATTGGATGAGCTGCCGCAACTGGTGAACGTGGTCAAGGGAGACATGAACATCGTCGGCCCAAGGCCGGAGCGGCCGAGCATCTTCGCCAGATTGCGCGAAGACATTGACGAATATTCCATGCGGCAGCGTACCCGTCCCGGCATTACCGGCTGGGCGCAGATCAATCACTCGTACGATGCGTCGCTCGAGGACGTGCGCACGAAGGTGATGTACGATCTGGAATACCTGCAGCGCCAGTCGCTGGCCGAGGATCTCAAGATCATGGTCAGGACGGTGCCGGTGATGCTGTTCAAGAAGGGCGGGTGGTAGGAGAGAGGTGACCCGCGCCGTCGCGCGGGCATGCCGCGGGCGGCAGTGGCAGGGACGCTGACAGCTAGAGCGGGCGCCGCGTGGGTTCCCACACCGGAATCCGCTCCCGGCGCAGGACCTTGAGCCAGGCCTGAACGCCGGCCAGGTTCGAAACCAGTGCAAAACCCGCGACTGCGATCGGCATCGGCATGCGCCGCGCCGGAGGCCAGCGGAGCGCCGCGTATCCTGTGACGATGCCCAGCGCGGCCAGCGCGATGGCCAGCCAGGCCCACGACGTGCGCGCGGTGGCGAGCAGCAGTCCGATGAGCGCCAGCGGCAGCGTCAGATACACCAGCCAGCGAGAGAGCTTGTGGCTGATGAGCATGAGCGCGAATGCGCCATTCCGCACCGGGTTCATGAGCGCGCCGAAGTGACGGAGCGTTTCCAGTCCCTGCGCCATCGTGCGCGCCTTGCGGCGCATCTCAGCCCGCAGTGAGGTGGTACGCGGGACCATGCACGTCGCCTCCGCCACGGAGACCGCCCGCAGTCCGCGTTCCCGCGCGATGAGCGCGCTCGCAAAGTCGCGAGCCAGGTCTCCGGGCAGGGACACACACTGGATCTCGCGACGCACCGCGTAGCAGCAGCCGCTGGCTCCCACAATGGAACCGATGCGTGTTTCGAGTGATCGAACCCACATCTCGTAGCCCACATAGCCCGATTCGCCGCGATTTCCCTCGCGTTCCTCATCACCTACGCTCAGGTCGCGTCCCGACGCGACGCCCACGGTCGGATCGGCGAACCGGCGAACGAGCGCCTTCACCGAGTGCGGCAGCATCCGGATCGAGGCGTCGGTGTTGACGACGATCTCACCGCGAATCGCCGGGGCGGACAGATTTTCCGCGCTCGTCTTCCCCCCGCGCTGCGGCACGCGGAACAGCTCGACCCCGTGCGCGGCAAACTCATTGACAATGGCGTCCGTGCCATCACCGGATGCGTCCGACACAATCAGGATCTGCCGGCGATCGGCAGGATAATCAACGGCGAGCAGACTCTCGATCGTCGCGCGGATGCGGCGCTCCTCGTTGTATGCCGGTACGGCGATCGTGATGCAGGGCCATTCCGCCGGGTCGCCATCGGCGCGCGGGACCGCGCGCAACCGGGAGAGCAGCCAGAGGAGCACGGGATACACCAGATACGCGTAGGCGAAGATCGCGATGGGGATCGCAAGGAGCACCACTGCCGCGGCGAACATCAGACGATCCCTGGCGCGGGAAGCGGATCCGTGAGCGACCGGTACAACGACTCATAGCGCCGCAGCCAGGGCTCCAGCGCGAACTCCCGTTCGAGGCGCGCGCGAGCCGCCGCGGCCCTGGCTGCGGCGGCGGCCGGATCGGCACGCAGCGCGTCCAGCGCGGACGCCAGCGCCAGGCTGTCATCAGGCGGCACGAGCAACGCTTCAGCATCAGTCAGCATGTCCGGCACTCCGCCTACCCTGCTGGCGACGATGGGCGTGCCGGCGGCCATGGCCTCCAGCAGCACGATGGGAATGCCCTCTGTTCTCGAGCTCAATACCAGTCCGTCGAACGCCGCGAAGGATGCGCTCGCGCTCGGCACGGGGCCGTGCCAACGGATCCGTTCGCTCACACCAAGTCGCGACGCGAGTGACAGGAGCGCCGCACGCTCCGGGCCGTCGCCGAGCAGCGACAGGTGGAGATCCTGCGCCATCGTACGCGCCATGGCGCTCACCAGAACGTCCGGCCCCTTTTCCCGACTCAGCCGCCCTACCTGACCAAGGGTGAACTCGTTGGCGGGAATCCCGAGCGCCGAGCGCGCCGCATCCCGGGAAAGCCTCGCGGCAGCCGCGTCGAACGCGTTGCCAATCACGTGCAGCCGCTCGGAGCGCACGCCTCTCCGGCGCAGTCTTTGCTCGATGGTGCGGGAGACGGCCACCACGGCCGTGAATCGCCTGAGCGCTGCTTCCTGTATCCATTCGTACATCCTGTTCCGAATCCCTCCACCGGTGAATCCATGGACAGTCGTGACAGTTGGTATGCCCAGCGATCGCGGCACACCAGCGTCCACAACATCCGGCCGGTACCCGTGCGAATGGACGACCGAAGGGCGGATTGCGGCGCACAGCGTCCGAATCGCGGCACGTTCGGCCGCATAACTGCGCGTCGGGATGGCGATTGGAGCGATCTCCACCCCTGCATCCTGGAGGGACGCGAGAAAGGGGTGCGGCAGCGGCGCGGGCGGCACGACGCCGGCCACGACGACCCGGTGCCCCTCCCGACGGTGCCCCTCTGCCAGCATGCGGACCACACTTTCCAGGCCACCCATCTCGGCTGGCGCCGTGACGTGCAGTATCGTTAGAGATCGTGACAGAGCCGTACCGGTTGGTGAGAGGGTGCGGTCGCCGTGGCGTACGCTGCCTCCATGCCGCCGCAGCATCTGCCGTGTACCACGGGGTGAACGTCCACTGGGGCCGCGAAAGTCTGTGCCGCCTCGCTTCGCACATTCGTCCTACATCCAGCCCGGGTTCACCTTCCTTCCTTGAAGATACGATTGTCTGCCTCGATCAGTACACCACTCACCAAGGAGGAGAGCTTCCCGGCCGAGCTGGCGCCGGCACTCGACACGTCGCTCGACAGCGATCTGCTCACTGGAATCGCCTGGACAGGTGGAATGAAGTGGGCGGTGCAGATCGTCAGCTGGGCCTCGACCATGATCGTTGCCCGGCTGCTCACGCCGGGCGACTTCGGCCTGATGGGCATGGCCGCGGTGTACCTCGGTTTCGTGGCCCTGGTCAACGAATTCGGACTCACGGCCGCCATTCTCCGGGATCGCGATCTCTCCGAGGGTCACATCGCGCAGCTGGGCGGATTCGGCATCGTCGTGGGGATGGTACTCTGTCTGCTGTCCGTGGCGGTCGCTGGTCCCATCGCACGCTTCTATGGCGAATCGGCGATCCGCGGTGTCGTCGAGATCCTGAGTCTCAACTTCCTCTTCTCGTCGATTGGCGTGCTGCCGCGTGCGCTGCTCGCTCGCGACCTGCGCTTCCGCCAGCTCTCCATTATCGACGCCGCATCCAATGCGGTGCAGATCGCCTTCACGATCACGCTCGCCTTTCTCGGATTCCGGTATCTCTCGCTGGTGTTCGGCAGTCTCGCGGCGAGCGCCGTGGCATCCGTCCTGGCCTTTCTCGTGCGGCGCCACCGCCTGGCATTGCCGACGCATGTCCGGGAGATCTCCGAATCGCTGCGGGTCGGTTGGCACGTCGTCGTGGGACGGATCTGCTGGTACACCTATCAGAATGCGGACTTCGCGATTGTCGGGCGAGTCCTCGGCAAGGGCATGCTCGGCGCGTACACGCTGGGCTGGGAGATTGCCACGCTGCCGGTCGAACGGATCAGCGCACTGATTTCGCAGGTCACACCGGCCATCTTCTCCAGCGTCTCCTCGGATCGCCCGGCGTTGCGCCGATACTACCTCGCGCTGGTGGAGGGGCTGGCGTTCTTCACGTTTCCGGCGTCGGTCGGCATTGCGCTCACGGCACCACTGCTCGTCCCGCTGGCACTCGGTCCGCAGTGGAGCCAAGCCATTCTCCCCCTGCAGCTCCTGGCGGTGTATGGTGGAATGCGGTCCATCACGACCATCAATTCGCCGGTCATGATCTACACCAGGCATTCACGCCAGAGCATGTGGTACGCGGTCATCGGGGCCGTGGTGCTGCCCGCGATGTTTTTCTTCGGCACGCGCTGGGGGGCGGCAGGAGTGGCCGCCATGTGGATCATCGGCTATCCCGTGGTGCTCATTCCTTCGTACCGGCTGGTCTTTCGCATCCTCGAGTTGTCGCCGCGCGTCTTTTTTCTGAATCTGTGGCCCGCGATCAGCAGCACGCTCGTGATGGCCCTTGCCGTGTTCGCGGAACGCGCGCTGGTGGCGCCGAACGTGTCCGTTCCGGTCAGACTCTCCCTGGAAGTGGCGCTGGGCGTGATCGTGTACAGCGGCGTCATGCTCGCCCTGCATCGCCAGCGCCTCATGGCGTTCGTCTCGCTGGTACGCACGGCGCGACGTACGAAGGCGCTGGCCGGCACGTGAAGGTCATGTCCCACCCGTCCACGGATTCCGAGCTCGAGTCGCCACGCGAATCGGGCACGCGGCAGGATGCACCGCCGCTGTATCCGCACATCGGAATCATCTCGCTGTCGGTGGATCCCTGGGGCTGGCGCTGGAATTCCCGGCACCAGGTCCTCACCCGGGTTGCGGAGTACTTTCGCGTACTCTGGCTGGATCCTGCCGCGGAGTGGCGCACGGCGGTCCGCAGCGGGATCGTGACCGCGCGCGAGACCACGCCGCAGGGGCAGCTTCCTTCGTTCACGGTTCGCGTGAGTGCGTCGTGGCTGCCAGTGATCTACCGGCCGGCATGGCTCGGCGGCGCGCTCTTTCGCGCGCGGATCGCCGCCGCTCGCGACAGTCTGCGGCGACAGGGGTGCCGGCGCATCGTGCTGTACATCTGGCACCCCCAGCTCGTCGCCGCGTTGGATGCCGTGCCCTATGACCTGAGCGTCTACCACATCTACGATGACCACTCGCGCAGCGACACGGTTGATCCGCAGCTTGATCCGGACGAGGCGCGACTGGTACGTCGGGCACAGCTGCTCTTCACCGTCTCGCGCCCCATGTTCGAGTGGAAGGGGGCGCTGAACGTGCACAGTCACCTGCTGTCCAACGGGGTGGACTTCGCGGCGTTCGCGGATCCCGTACCCGTGCCGGAGGATCTGGCGCGCGTTCCGGAGCCGAGACTGGGCTATGCGGGATTTCTGAAGACGCAACTGGATTGGGACCTGCTGCTGTCGCTCGCCACGCGACATCCCGAATGGTCGTTCGTGCTGGTTGGTGCGCGGCGCGTGCAACCGGAGCTCGCCGCGCAGATCAGCCGTCTCGAAGAGACGCCGAACGTGTATTTTCTCGGCCCCAAATCCACGGTGGAACTGTCGCATTACGCCCAGCATTTCGATGTCTGCCTCATGCCCTATCGCATGAACAGCTACGCCACATTCACGTATCCGCTCAAGCTGAACGAGTATCTGGCTGGAGGCCGCCCGGTGGTGAGCGTGCCGCTGCCGGCTCTGGAGGAAGCGGACGGACTGGTGGGCATTGCCAGTACCATTTCCGAGTGGGACGACGCGTTGACGCGGGCACTCGAACCGGCGGCCAACGCGCCGGCGCTGCGGCTGGCGCGCCAGGCAGAGGCCAGACGTCATGACTGGAGCGTGATCGTAAAGCAGGTAGCCGACGCGATCGTGGAGGCACTCGGCGACGCGCGTGATGGCCGTCGCGGCGGGCAGAGGGACTGATCGTGCGAGTGATTCTGGAGAACCGGGCAGCACATCTGCCGCCGCACCCCCGCCTGCTGCTGATCAGCTATCATTTCCCTCCCGACACGACAGTCGGCGCGCGACGCTGGGAGAAGCTGGCGCGCTACGTGGTGGAGCGCGGGTGGGGGCTGGACGTCATCACGCGTGAACAGCCGCGGGACGATCCGGAGCGGCTGGCAGCACTGCCGAACGACTGCAGCGTGCAGGTTCTGGCTGAGCGGCGGCAGCTGCCCGAACGCGTGGAGGATCTTGTCCACGGGGTGTATCGCACGGTGCGGCCGGCGCACACCCCCGCGGCGGGAGTGCCGCTGGTGGGAGCGGCCGGGAATGGCACCGGCGCGGCCGCGATCAGTGTCGATGCGGCCGCGCTTCGTCCGCAAACACTCGACCGTGAGGAGATCCGGCGCACTGCGTACACGCTCCGCGGCATGATGCGCGGGTACTGGGCCTGGCGGTCGTACAGTTGTCATCGAGCATGGGCCCGCGCGGCGGCTGCCGAAGCGCTGCGGCTGCGCACCGCGGACCACTTCGCGGTCGTGACATCGGGGCCGCCACACATGACCCACGAGGGAGGACGTCTGGCCTCGCTCCGCTCCGGCCTTCCCCATGTCATGGACATGCGCGACCCGTGGAGTCTGAGCCCGCGTCTCGCCGAAGGACACGCGAGCCCCGTCTGGCTGCGACTCGCCGAGCGCTACGAGCGTGCGGCGGTGGAGCATGCCGCGCTCATTGTCGCCAACACCACGCCCGCGGCCGATGCGCTGGCACGCGTCTATCCGGCGCGGCGCGCCGACATCGTCGCGGCCATGAATGGGTGCGATGATGATCCGATCCCCCCGTCGAGTCATGGCGAGAAGTTCGCCATCCGCTACGCCGGCACGATCTACACGCAGGGCGATCCCACGGCGCTGTTGCGTAGCGCGGCACGCGTCATCACGGAGCGATCGCTCACGCCCGCGCAGTTCGGCGTGGACTTCCTGGGCGCGTTCGACGGGCCCGGGCAGCTCCCGATCAGCGCGATCGCGCGGGAGGAAGGGATCGCGGACTTCGTCACCGTCATGCCGCGCCAGCCGCACGCGATCGCCATGCAGTTCATGGCTGACGCCACGATGCTCGTGACGTTCGCGGGGTGGAGCACCATCACGATCCCCGCCAAGACGTTCGAGTGTGTGCGCTTCGATGCCTGGCTGCTCGCGCTGTCGGACGCGGGGAGCGCGAACGATCTGCTCCTGAAGGATACGAGCGCGGACAGCGTGGACACCGATGACATTGATGCGATTGCTGCCGCGATCAGCAGACGCTACACCGCCTTCGTGCGGGGTGAGCGCCCGGTGCGCATTGCCCAGGACGACCGATTCAGCCGGCGCGAGCAGGCGCGCATTCTCCTGGACGCCGTGGCCGGCCTGCTGCCTCAGCCCGACCGGCGCAGCGACCTGGCCGCGCGATCCTGAACGCGCTCGACGCCATCGAACGCCCAACGCGCCGCGGACAGCATGCCGAGCCGGGCGCGGCTCAGACTCACCGCCGCATCGAAGCGCATGGTTCGCCCGACGTTCTCGAACGCGCCACGGCGCATCTGCTCGAGCGGATCGCCATTGGCGTCGCGCACCACGACGCGCGTCTCCCGGTCGTTGCTGCAGTCATGCTGATCGAGGCCCGCCACGCCGACAACCTCCGGTCGGGCGCGCTGCAGGTCACGCAGCAGCCGCATCGCGCGGGGATCCGGCAGATAGCGAGTGTTGTAGCTCGCATTCCAGACCTCGATCGCATCGATGCCTACGCGCACGTCCTCGGGAATGCGATAGCCCGCCAGCATCGGGTGCGCCACGATCGTCAGTCGGGCGACGCCGCGTGCCATCGTCACGAATTCGCCGGGCGTGCGCGGCGCAATCCATCGTTTCAGCCCAAGCGCGAGCAGGTGCAGTCCGCTGTGGCCCGCAAAGCGAAATTCGAGACCGGGAATGAGCTCCACGACCGCATCCGACGCAGCCCGACAGTGTTCCACGTACGCGTCCCACTGCTCCGCTTGCAGATCTTCGGCGTGATCCGTGAGACCAACGAAACCAATCCCCCGCTCCACAGCGAAGTCATGGAGCAGTTCGGGCGCGTCGCGGCCGTCGCGCGAATAACTGCTGTGGACGTGTACGACGCCCATGCGCCGTTGGCTGCCCGCGGCGGATGCGGCATTCCCCCCCCTCACGGCGCACTCCCGCGCGCAGGACGTGCCGCTGCATCGGGGCCCGGCGCGGCGGCGACCGCAGGATGCACACGATACAGCCACTCGTAGGCGTCGCCCATGCGATCGAGGCCGAAGTCGCGAACCGCGCGCCCATGCGCTGCCGCGCCAAGCGATGCGCGGAGCGCGCTGTCGCGCAGGAGCCGCGCGAGCGCGGCAGCGAGCGCACGGGCGTCGCCGGGCGCGACGAACAGCGCCTCCGCGTCACGCACGGCGACTTCCGGGATGCCACCCACATCGCTCGCGATGACCGGCAGCGATGCGGCCATGGCCTCCACCAGCGCGAGCGGCAGTCCTTCGGAGAGCGACGGCATCACGAAGACGTCGGCGGCCGCAAGAATGTCCGGCACGTCCGAGCGAAATCCCAGCAGATGGACCTGCTGCTCCAGCCCGCTCTCCCGCGCGAGCGCACGCAACGCGCTCTCCTCCCCGCCACGGCCCGCGATGGCGAGATGCCACGACTCGGCGCTCGCGCCACGCGGCAGTTCGGCGAGCGCGCGCAGCAACACGCTGTGCCCCTTGACCGGGTAGAGATTGCCTATGGCGACGATCAACAGTTCGTCGTCCCCCACGCCCAGCTCCCGCCGCAGCAGGGCGCGGTTCCCGGAACGGAACGGGATGCCGTTGGGAACTACCGTGACCGCATTCGCGTCCAGCCCGAGCGTCCTCGACAGGTCCGCGCCCGTAGCGCGCGACACCGCCACCAGTGCGTTGCTGCGACGCGCGGCCCAGCGCAAGGCAGCGCGGCGGCGCCAGCGCTCCGCGTAGTAGCGACCGCCATGCATCGTGATCACGTGCGCCGCCTTCACGCGCCGCGCGGCGGCGGCGCCGTACACCGCCATGGCGAACTCGTGGCTGTGTACCACGCTGATCCCATGCTCCCCGAACACCCGGGCCAACCCGCGCACGCACGCCGGATCCACGGGCTGGTGGTGCGAGAACGTCGCCGACTCGAAACCCTGCGCGCGAAACCGTCCGCTCAGCCACCCTGCACCATGCTCAGGCCCCACGTGCAACACGTAATGCCCGCGCCGACGCATCTCCTCGGCCAGGTGCAGCAGCATCACTTCCGCACCGCCCGGACCGTCCGACTCGAGGAGCAGCGCGATGCGTGAGGGCACCGGCGATGGCGGAATCGCTGATGGGCTCATGTTCTCCGAAACCATTGACGCGTTTCACGCAGGAAGGGACGCGGATCGTCGCGGCGCAGAATCTCCTCGTGGTCCACGAGCGGATGCGGCGTAAGGAAATCGCGAAGTGCGCCCCACCGCCCAGGCGCTTCCGGCGGAAGTGCCAGCGCGGCGCGTGATCGGCGCAGGCGTGCGACCAGATGATCGACGTCGCCCCACCACCAGCGGCTGCGCACCCCAACGGTGTACGTCAGGACAGGAGACACCGACTCACCCGTGGCCGCGGCGAGCAGCAGCGCGGGAAAATCCACACCAGCGTCCAGCGCGAGCTGCAGCGATCCCCAGAACCGCCCGTTCACCTCCATGAGATACGGCGTTCCCGTGCGTGCGTCCACCTTGTATTCGATCATGGCCACACCGCACCAGCCAAAACGGTCGAGCAGCGCACGCGATCGCCGCACCAGTTCCGGATCTGCCGCGATGCTTTCGCGATACACACTGACTCCGCCCGATGGCGGCTTCTCGCGGATGCGGCGATGCGAAAACAACGCGAGCGTCTCCCCGTGCCAGACGAGCAGAAAGATGCCGACGCCCGGGCCCATGATGCGGCGCTGCGCCAGCAGCGGATAGGCATCATCGCCCAGATCCCGCGCTGCCGCGTCCAGCCCGGCCAAGTCCGCCACGTGGCGCACGGTGAGCTTCGCGCGATGCCCATTCGCCTCGCCCACCGAGCGCGCCGGCTTGAGCACCAGCGGATATGCTGCCGCGCCCGCGGCGCCGAGCGCGAGCAGCCCGGCCCGATTCTGAATGACATCCTGCTGCGGGATGGCAATGCCAACCTCCGGCGCCACCGAGAGCAGCGCGGCCTTGTTGCTGATGCGGCGAAACGTGGCGTCCGACGGGAACGGGATCAGCACGCCGGGGAACCGCTCACGGCACGGTAGCAGCGCCAGCAACGCGGCCTCGCTCACCGGAATGAGCGTGTCCACGCGCTCGCGATCCACGAGGGCGCGCACGTCGGCCGTGAACCTGTCCGGATCGCCCAGCGGATCGGCCACGAGCCATTCGGCCACCGCGTAGCGGGACGCACCCGCGAGCGGCCGCGGCCGCGCCGCGCACACATGCACCCGATGCCCGGCCTTGGCGAGCGAGCGTACGATGGCGAGCGCCGACCGCTGCTCACCATCCGTGACCAATACCGTTCGCCCCCTCATCACCACATGACACCGGACATGCGCAACCGGAACCCGGCAGCGGACAATCCGGGTGGCACACCCACCCGCGGGATGGCAAACCGGTTCTGCGTGCGCGGGCCGAACCAGCCGCTCTCGAACAGCAGCCCCGAGCGGTACCCTGCCGCCTGAGCGGCGCGCTCGACCGTGGGCGACGTCAGGCCGTAGGGATACGATACACAGGGCAGCACGTCCGCCACGCGCTCGCGCAGCCAGGCCAGCGGTCGCTCGAGCTCGTCCGGCAGTTCATCGGCGCTCAGTGCGGCGAGATTCGGATGGCTCCACGTATGCGACGCCAGCGTGATCCCTGGCTGGCGCGCCGCACGCAGCAGGTCGGCCTCGCACGCGCCGCGGGCATGCGAGGGCAGCGTCGTCAGCGCACGAGGCGCGTTCGAGGCGTCCGCCAGAATGCGCTCCCCCTGTCCAGCCTGCATGGTGAGCGCCCGTTCGCGGAATGCGGGGTCGAGCCCGTCGCCATCGACCGGCGTGAGCAGATCCCACCAGAATGCGCCGCCGTCGAGATACGAAGGCGTGACGAAGATCGTGGCCGGCATGGCGCGGGCCACCAGCTCCGGCACCGCGCTCGTCACCGCGCCGCCGTAGGCGTCATCGAAGGTGATCACTGCTCGCGGTCGCCGCGACGGGGCGTCCGCACGTCCCTCCAGCACCGCCGCGAGCGCGACGACATCGTGCGTCTCGCGCAGGGCGTCCAGATGCGCACAGAATTCATCGTGCTCCACGTGCAGCGGCCGATCTCCCACGACCGCCGTCCCGCGTGGGACGATGTTGTGATAGGCGAGCACCACCGTGTCACCCGCGTGGCGCAATTGGAGAACGCGCGGGACGCCCGCGAGCAGGAGCCCGCGCTGCGCCGTACGCTTGATGAACCGTCGGATCACGACCGTGGCGGGGCCGCCGCCGACGACGCGGCGGGTGGCGCCAGGAGCGTCGCGCCGGGCAACACGCCAGGTGGCACGCTGGACAGTCGCACGGGCGGCACGTAGGCGGCCATTGCCGTCATGGTGGCCCGGCGCTGCAACCGCAGCACCTTGTCCAGCCCCACCGCCAGCCCGATGAGAAAGTAGAGATACGAGAAATATTCGGCCGACACGAAGAATCCGCTGACCATGAAGCCGAGGAGGGAGCCCACGAGCATCTGCCCGAGCGCCGTTTCCCGTTTGCTGATCAGCGGTCCGTATCGCGAACCGGCCCGGATGTGCGCCATGGACCAGAGCGTCATCACCAGCACCGCGACGAAGAGCAGGAATCCGGGCACGCCGAGCTCCGCCGCCGTTTCGAGAAACGAGTTGTGCGCGACCGACCACTTGAACCCCGCGCCGCGACTGGCGAGCTCACGCCCGAGATCGGACACGGTTCCCTCGGCGATGGGAAATGATCCCACACCAACACCCAACAGCGGATGTTCCTTCACGTACCCGAGACCGCGTGTCCACACGCCAATACGACCTGATGGATCGGTGAAGTTGTAATCGCTCTGCGGGTGCATCATGGTCTGCATGAGATCCCAGTACTGCCCGGTCGCCAGGACGCTCAGCAGCGCCACGCCACCCAGCGCCGCCGTGAGACGAATCCGCGCGGGGATCGCGCGATAGCGCAGCAGGACGTACAGCATCACCGTGATGAGCCCGAGGAAGCCGCCGCGCGACCCGCTCTTCATGATGCCCAGCGTGAAGAGACCGAGGGCGATCAGGCCGAGTAGCCGGCGCCGCGACCCACTCTGCGAGCGCAGGAAGTACACCGCGAACGGAATGGTGCAGACCATCACCAGTCCGAAGTCGTTCGCGTCGTAGTACACCAGATTGCTGAGGCGGCCGTCGGGCCCGACCTGGAACGTGAGGTTGACGAACATCGCGTAGAACACCGCACCCCACAGATTGACCGCCGTGAACCATTCCACGTCGCGCAGACTGCGAATGCTGACGGCGACGAGTCCCATGAAGACGATGTTCTGGGCATAGTCCTCGAGCGCGAACGACAGGCTGTGGCCGCGCCAGAGACTGCCCGGAATGCCCGCGAGCATCACGAGGAAAATGCCCAGCACGCACTTCACGATGGGCGTGCGGAGGTAGATCATCCGCCGCCATGGCTGTCGCGACGCGCTGAACATCAACAGCGACGCACCCGTGGCGACCAGTGGCACGTGGAGCGCGCCCAGCACCGGAAAGATGTCCTGCACGCGCCAGACATACGTGAACAGCATGCAGGCGATGCCCTTCATGAGCGGGTCCGCCCTGGACTCGCGCCACAGGCCGGGCACGGGCACCGGGCCCGTTGCGGGGCGTGCGGGACGCGGCGTCTGATCCATCCGGACGGCGTGTGACATCAGCCGGCACCTGAGCGCGTTCTCGCGCCCGCGGCACGCTCGACCGAGCGGAGCAGCACGCGCGTGTCCCGTTCCCAGTGGTATTCGTCGCGCACCGCCCGCTGGCCGTTCGTCCCGCAGCGCTCGCGAACGGCCGGGTCCACCATGTGCTGCACCGCGTCAACCAGTTCCGTGACGTTCCCGGATGCAAAGACGATCCCGGCATCGGTCTCCCGGACGATTCGCGCACAGGGCACGGCGCTCGACGTCACGACCGGCAGTCCCGCGGCCATGTAGTCGAACAGCTTGTTGGGGATCGTCGTGTTCCACATGTCGTTGGCGTGATGCGGCAGGACGCCGACGTCCGCGCCGGCAACGAGATCGAGCGCGTGCTCCCGCGGAACGAAGCCGGGAAAACTCAACACGCTCTCGCCGAGCCCCAGCTCGGCGGCGCGCGTGGTGAACAGCTCGCGATCACGCCCGGCCCCAATGACCAGGAAGCGCACCGGCACGGCGCGTTCGCGCAGGAGCGCGGCGGCATCCACGAGCTCCATGATACCACGGGCCACCTCCAGCAAGCCGAGATACACCACCACGAGCGGCTGATCGCCGCGTCGCGCGCGCGCCGTGGCCGCGCCGCTTGCCCGCGCAACCGGCGGCGTGTTCGAGACGATGTCAATCCGCTCCGCGCCGACGCCGAGCGTACGCAGCCGCTGCTCCATCTCCTCGATGACCACCAGCACCCGCTCGACGCGCGACAGGGCATGACGCTCGACCGCGAGCACGACTCGCGGATTGCGCACCAGGTAATCCGTGTGCCGGTGTCGCGCGGCGTCGAAGATCATCTGCATCATCGCCGGATAGTTCTCCGCCATGTCGAGGACGACCGGAACGCCGCAGCGGTGCGCGACGCCGATGGCGGCCGGCGCCAGCGGCAGATCCCGCGCGATGAGCACATCGGGGCGCACCGACCGCAGGACACGGCGCAGCGTAGAGCGCCAGCGCGGATTGAAGAACGCCGGAAACCCGAGTGCGACGTCGAAGCGGCGCCCCGCCCACAGCCACGGGCGCATGCGGTGCACCGTCCCTTCCGGCATCCGCTCGATGAGGGGACGCCGCGCCCGGTTGCGCGCCACGATGTGCACGTCGTGACCGGCGCTGGTGAGCGTTGCGCAAATCTTCTCCGTGCGGACATCCCACGGATAGTCCGCGTCCCAGAGATAGACGATGCGCAGCGCGATTGCCGCGCGTGGCGCGCGGTATTCGCCGACGGCCGGTCCGAGCGCCGGTCCGCGCACTGCCGCATCCGGCTCCTGGGCCATCATGCGCTGCGGCATGATCCCTCCGTGCGGCGGGTCCGCGGCGCGAACGTCATCAGGACACGGGTGGGCACGCGCAGCCATTCACCCATTCGTTCAATGTCGTCGGCGTTCACCTTTTCGTGCGTCGGCAGCGTGAACAGTCCTTCGCGCAGCACCGTGGCGCCCGGCGTGGCGGGTTCGCCCGGCACCAGGCAGGGGCGCAGCTCCTCCTGCTCGTGCAGCGTGCGGGGGTAGCCCCGCAGGATACCCATGTCCTGGCGCGCCACACGACCACCCGAGTCGACGACGGGAAAACGCAGAAATCCGCTCGTCGCCCCGGGCATCAGCGTGATCGGCTCGATGTCGCTGCCCTCCGTCGCGGCCACGTACAGTGCGGCGGCGTTGCGCCGCCGAAGCGAGACATCCTCGGGCACCGTGCGCAGCGCGCGCCTCACCAGCGCGGCGGCGCCGATCGAGAGGGAACGCGGTTCGCGCGCGGGGTGGTACACCATTTCTCCCAGTCGCAGTCCCGGCAGGGCCGACGGCAGCGCATACACGGATGGCCGCCCGAGCGCCCACTGCGCTCCGGCTGTGGCAATGTCCATCCAGCCCCAGCCGGGACTGCCCACGTGAAAGCCCGCGTGCTTCAGTCCGCTCACGAAGCGTTCGTCGCGACACACCAGCGCTCCACCACGTCCTCCGGACAGTCCCTTGCCCCGGCCGAAGCTGAACACCGAGAGCGCACCGAATGAGCCAAGTGGACGTCCCAACAGCATACCACCGGCGGCCTGTGCCGCATCCTCGATCACCGGGACGCCGGCCTGCGCGGCCAGGCGGCTCACGGCGGGGACGTCTGCGGGGAACCCATGGAGATGCGCGACGACGACGGCGTCCACACCGCGCGACAGGACGGCGGCCACCGATCCCAGATCAGGACCCAGGGTGCGAGGATCCAGATCGTAGAGGCGGACGCGCACCTTGGCCAGGCGCGCAGCTGCCGCGAGATCCACGCAGGCGTAGCCGGGAAATGCCACGGTTTTCTCTTCACCCACGGCGAGCCGGAGCGCCAGCACGAGCGCTGACGTACCGCTGTTGGTGAGCAGCGTCTGCCGTGCGCCGCAGGTGGCTGTCAATGTGGCGGCCACCTCCGTGACCACGCGGCGGCGATGCAGGAGCACCGAACCCAACGCTCCGCCCAGCGCGGCCGGCGCAACGGGCGACAGGACGGGGAGCTGGCGTCTGGCCATTTACGGAATGTAGCGCACGATGCGGGGGCCAAGCGCGGTCGCGACGGGTTCGGGCAGGTGTTTCCACAGCCGCGGTCCCCACGAATAGCCGGAGTCGTCCGGCGACGGTGTCGTGGCACCGGTCCGCGCCGCGAGGTCGTACCACCAGAGGGGTTCATCGTGCGAACCCCATTGTCTCTTGAACCGATGCGTTCCCGCGCCCGGACTGCACCGCCCGAAATTGAAGACGCGCACGCCGTCCTGGATGGCGCGCTCCATGAAACTCCAGTAGAGCAGCATGTTGGGTGCGAAGCGGTTGTATTCGTTCAGCGACGCGGCCCACGTCATCTCGAACTCGCTGCCCCAGCGAAAACCACACCCGCACGCGACCGGCTGCTCCAGGTGATACGCGCATCCGAACCAGACGCTTTCGCCGAACACCTCGGCGATGGTCGAGAAGAGCAGGCGCGGCTGCGTGGGTGTTCCGAGATCACGCATGTGACGCGCGAAGACATCGAAGAACGGTCCGACCTGCTCCGGGCCGAAATGGACGGCAATGCCCTCCTTCTGGGGGCGGCGCACCTGGCTGCGCACCTTGGCATCGAGCTGCTTCCAGAGGATTTCGGTGCTCCCGGGAAGATCCAGCAGCACGGTGATCTTGCGATGCGACACCGGCAGGTCGAGTGGCAGCTCGCGCGCGCTCCGCATCTCGAGCAGTCGAACGTCGCTCGCGCCGGCCAGCTCCACCGCGTGCGCCGCCAGCGCGCGCACCGCCGCGACTTCGCCCAGCGGACCACCATAATTGAGAAAGGGCATGGAAACCAGGTAATGCCCGAACAGCACACTGCGCACCCGCACGAGCGGCAGCACGCCGGCGAGCCGGCGCGTGTCGTCGCGCGCCTCGAGATAAATGCACTCATGGCCGAAGACCCGCTCCATGACCGTCTTCCACCCATGGAGGTGAAAGTGCGTGAAGCCGGCCGTCGAGCGCGCAAAGTCATCCCATTCGGGCGGCGTTCCGCTGAAGGTCCCGACGCGCATCCTCAGTCGGCCGCGTTCGACACTTTCTGGTGCAGCGGACGCACGGGAGGATGCTGCAGCTTGAGGCTTCGGGCCGCGGTCGTGAAGCGGAACTCGGAGAGCAATCGCTCGATGCGCGGCGCCGTCCGTGCGAGTCCACCGTAATGCCGCAGCCGCGTGTACCATGGCACATCCAGTCGCGGCTGCTCGGGATCGAGCTCCCAGGGATGCACGTAGAAGGTGGCGGGGATGTCGCTGGAACCGAATTCGTGAAACGCGCGGCGCGTGACGTTGTAGGGAAAGTGACGCAGATACGCCCCGCCGGCCGCGGGCACCCGCATCCCCCGCCATGCTGTCGTGGCGAGCGGAAGCTCGCAGAGCGATCCGCCGCCGCGATGAATCATGTGCGGAACCGTAGGCGCGTGCGGATAGCCGTACCCCGGTCGACGAATTGGGAAGAGGCTGGAATCGTAGCGATATCCTTCCTCGAGCAGGATGTCGAACGCCCACTCACCGCCCGGCTTGATGGAAAAGTTGGGAGCGCGGAATCCCAGCACGGCTGTGCCGCAGACACGTTCGAGCACCGCCTTGGAGGCGCGCACATCGTCGCGGAATTCCTCCTGGCTCATCGTGTCCACCCGGCGATGCCAGAAGCCGTGGGATGCGATCTCATGTCCGGCATCGTGAATGCGGCGGACGACGAGCGGGTAGCGATCCGCGATCCAACCGAGCGTGAAGAACGTGCCGATGGTATCATGGCGGGCAAGCAGCTCGAGCGTGAGATCAACCGTCCGCTCGATGCGGCTCGGATAGCTTCCCCATTCACTGCGTCGAACCACGCGTTCGAACGCGGCGACCTGGAAGTATTCTTCGACGTCGACTGTAAAGATATGTTCCACTGCGTTTGCGGACACAGGCAGAAGTGTGAGCGAGGCCAGGGCGCCAGGCATGATCGGCGACGTGGTGGCGAGGGCATCCTCTTGCACTTAAGGTGCCACCCAGGAAGGACGATTCATCCCAGCTTTACGTTGCCAAGCTTCGACATGCGGCGTCCTATGCGTGCACAGAGTTGGCGGCGTTGACTCGCTCCTGCACTATCTGCCTTCACGAACTGTTGCGCTGAGTCAACACTGTTGGATCGGTGAGCATGACTATCGCGAGAGAGAAAATATCACCTGATGCGGGCGAACCGCTCATGGGCGGACCATCGCGATCGTCGGCGTTGCGCGTCGCGCTTCGGCATCCCGGGAAAGCGCTGTCGGTCGCGCTGGAGCTGGCGCGCGGGAAGTGGTACAAACTCTGGTACCCGCTGCGTGGCGTTCGTTTCGAAGCAGGGCGCAATCTGCGCGTGTCGGGTCGGCTCATCGTGCGAGGACCCGGACGCGTGATCTTCGGAGACAATGTGCACGTGGATGCGGTGGTGACGCCGTGGACGCTCGACGCGAACGCCGTAATCAGGGTCGGGGATGGTTCCTACGTGAACGGTACGCGCTTCAGCTGTCAACAGGAGATCACCATTGGCACTCGAACGCTCCTGTCGGACGCGCGCATTCTCGACACGGATTTTCACAGTACGATGGCGAATCGGCACGACCCGTCCGCGCCCGTGCGCGTCGCCCCGATCCACATCGGGGACAACGTCTGGATCGCGATGTCCGCGGGCATTTTGCCGGGTACGCGCATCGGCGCCAATTCCGTCGTCGGCTATGGCGCCGTGTGCGCCGGCACGTATCCCGCGAATTCGATCATCGTGGGCAATCCGGCGAAGGTCGTGGGCCCCGTTCCGAACAGCACACACGACTGACTCGCGCGGCCTTGCCCGGAGCGCACCCCGAATTCAGTATTCGAATTGTGTTCACCGCGCTCACCATTTTCGACAGCGCGCTGGTCGCCTTGCGGCTGGTGCTCTTCGTCCTCGCCGCCGTCGCGTTCGTCGTTTTCGCTCTGGACTGGCTCGTCCGCACGCGCAGGGTGAATGCGTTCGGCTCGATTGCCAAGTTCTGCCGCCGCGTGGTGGACCCGCTGATCTTGCCGGTCGAACGGCGCGTGGTGCGCGCCGGAGGGCTTCCCACCAGCGCGCCGTGGTGGGCGCTCGTCACGATCGTGATCGGCGGCATCCTGCTCATTCTGGGCCTGCAATTCCTGCGCGACATGCTGGCGAGCGCCATGCTCTCGGCCAGTTCGGGGAGTCGCGGACTCTACCATCTGCTCGTGAGCTGGACGATCGGCATCCTGCAGCTGGCATTGATCATTCGCGTGCTGGCGTCGTGGCTGCGGATCAGCGAGTACAAGCCCTGGATTCGCTGGACGGTGCCGCTCACGGAATGGCTGCTGCGCCCGCTGCGCAGCATCATCCCGCCATTCGGCATGATGGATGTCTCGCCCATCGTCGCGTACTTCCTGCTCATGCTGCTCGGCGGCGTGCTGCACTCCATCGGCGCCTGATGAGCGAGCTGGTCATCACGGAGCATGGCCGGGCGCTGCGATTCGCGGTCCGCCTCACGCCCCGGGCGCCGCGTGGGCGATGACGGTCACGGATTCCCGGTGTCCTTCACCAGAATCGCGGCTTCGGAATTCCGCAGCGTCACCTGCGTAACGGGTGATCCCAGCGTTCCGTCGTCGTGCAGCGGACGCAACGATTGCCCGTGAGGGAGCGGCACCGTGACCGCGGTGGAATCGTCGAAGCGCTGGGTGTCCCAACCAACGACCGGCCGGATGAGTACCACGGCGCGATCGAACGGGCGCGACCACACACGATAGTCGTGACCGGTTGGATCCTTGCCCTTCGCGATGACCGCGCGCGCGCCACGCGGATGGCCGATATCCGCTTCCTCTGCCCTGAGCCAGACCTCCGAGAACGGCACGCTCCACGAATTCGACATGTCCAGGAGCAGCCGGTCCGGTGACGCCGGCACGACCATGTAGTAGCTGGCGAGCTCGAAGAGCTTCCAGCGCGCGGCGCTCGATGAATAGCCACCGGGTGAATACGTCGCGAAGACGCTGCGGCGACTGTTGACTTCGCCCCAACTGTTCTGCGAGACCAGCTCCAGGAGCGCGCCGTGCCGGAGCAGATCATCGAGGAAGGTCCAGCGCCCCTCCATGTCGCCGGAGATCGGATTGTTCATCCCCTCGAGATGCGCGGCGCCCGCGGCCAGGATCATCTCGCGATCCGGCGGATTTCTGTACGCCGCGGTGTTGATCATGAGGATCCTCGACCCCAGGGCCTTCTTCGCGTCCGCGAGCAGCCGCGTGAGGTCTTCGTCGTAGCCCTTGAGTTCCGGATACTCGAGCGCGCCAGGTTTGAGGTGCCCGTGAATTCCACCTGCCCCGAACTCATCGAGGAAGACGCCGTCCGATCCCGCTGCGATGCGCGACATGCGATCCGCTTCATAGGCGCGCACGGCCGGATTCCCCGGATTCAGCGCATAGCGGTTCTGCTTGTCCCAGATCTGGATCACCACGCGATTCGCCGCGGTTCTGTCGCCACCGGGCTTGTGCAGCAACGCGTTTTCGAGTGTGTCCCCCGGATGCGTGCCGAACCAGTCGGCGAGATCGGAATAGGATCCGGAAGTCAGCTTGGCGGCATCCTTTCCGCCGGGTACGTACACGGTCCAGAGCAGTGCATACGGCAGCGTCCGGATTCCCGGGTTCAGCCGGCGGTACGCCGCGGCGTCGCCGGACATGACATAGTCGAAGTGGGCCGCGTTCCACGCACGCTCCCGGCCCTGCGCCGGGGGCTTCACGTACAGGGTGCGGAAGTCGGTCACCATGGTGCGAATGTGCGGCCAGTGCGGCGAACTGTCGCGGTAGGAGCTAAACAACAGCGCACTGTCGCCCATCACCGGCGCCCGCGCCGTATCCCGCCTCACGTTGTGCAGCGCATTCGAATCGTTCGTGCCACGTGCGCCCGGCCAGATGGCGGCCGGTGCGATGATCAGGCAGAGCACCAGGGAACGACGCACCAGCATGGTCACTCCTCCACAGAATGGCAGACTGCGCCCAGGGTGGATCGAGCCGCGGCCTCGTGCACGATCCTTGCCCCGAACCCGTCACCGGCGTACACTACGAGGACAGAAATGTGTCCCGTGGCGATTTACGGCAACTTGCGGCCACGTAAAATATTCGCTAAAGCGCCGGCCCGGTGCCTGTGCGCGCCGGGCATTTTCGTAGGGGACGATCCATGACCCGCTCCAGTTCCTCGCCGCGCTATCTCGCTGAGCTCTCGCGTCGCGTGCTCATTTTCGACGGCGCCATGGGCACGAACATCCAGCGCCAGCACCTCACCGCCCAGGACTTCGGCGGGAAGGCCACCGAGGGGTGCAACGACTACCTGGTGCTCACGCGGCCGGACGTCATCCGCGGCATTCATGAATCGTTCCTCGCCGTTGGTTGTGACGTCGTCGAAACCTGCACATTCCAGAGTACCCCGCGCCGCCTGCACGAGTGGGGACTGGGCGACAGGATGCGCGACATCAACGTGGAGGCGGCGCGCCTGGCGCGGGCGGCGTGCGACGCGTACGCCACACCGGATCGCCCGCGCTTCGTCGCCGGCTCCATGGGCCCCACCGGCATGCTGCCGTCGAGCAGCGACCCCGTCCTCTCGGCCATCACGTTCGCCGAACTGAGCGAGAATTTCCATCACCAGGCCAGTGGTCTCGTGGAGGGCGGCGCGGATCTGCTGCTCATCGAGACGGCCCAGGACATTCTCGAGGTGAAGGCGGCCATTGCGGGCATCGAGCAGCTCTTCACCGAACTGGGTCGGCGCATCCCGATCCAGACGCAGGTCACGCTCGACACGAGTGGACGCATGCTGCTGGGCACCGACATCGCCAGTGCGATGACCACGCTGGAAGCGCTTGGCGTGGACGTGATCGGACTCAACTGCTCCACCGGTCCCGAACACATGCGGGAGCCGATCCGGTATCTCGGCGAGCACGCGTCGCGGCCGGTGTCGTGCATCCCGAATGCGGGACTGCCACTCAACACGGGAACCGGCGACGCCGTGTATCCGCTCGAGCCCGAGCCCCTGGCCCGCGCGCTCGCGGAGTTCGTGCGCGACTTCGGTGTGCGCGCCGTAGGCGGCTGTTGCGGCACCACGCCGGAGCATCTCGACGCGGTGGTGCATGCCGTGCGCGGCAACGGGCAATCGGAACGGGCACGTGACGATGGTGCGCGTGGTCGCCACCACGTGTCCCGGGTCTCCTCCGGCATGCGGGCGATCACCCTGCACCAGGACCCGCCGCCGCTGCTCATTGGCGAGCGCGTGAATTCGCAGGGATCGCGCAAGGTGAAGCAGTTCCTGCTCGCGGATGACTACGAAGGGCTGCTCGAGGTCGCGCGCCACCAGGTCGATTCCGGCGCGCACGTGCTCGACGTCTGCGTGGCACTCACGGAGCGTGGCGACGAGGCCGAGCAGATGGCGCAGACGGTCAAACTGCTCTCCATGAGTGTGGAGACGCCGCTCATGATCGACAGCACCGAGCCCGATGTCGTGGCGCGCGCCCTCGAGCACATCCCCGGGCGCGCGATCGTCAACTCCATCAACATGGAGAATGGCACCACACGCATCGAGGCGGTGCTGCCGCTCGTCAAGCGGCACGGCGCCGCCGTGGTCGCGCTCACCATCGATGAAGCGGGCATGGCGAAGACGCGGGAGCGGAAGCTCGAGATTGCCCGTCGCATACATGACATCGCGGTGGGCGAGTACGGCCTCGCGCCGGGAGATCTCATCTTCGACGCGCTGACCTTCACGCTCGCCACCGGGGAGGCCGAGTGGGTGGACAGCGCAACGGAAACCATCGAGGGCATCCGGTGCATCAAGCGCGAGCTGCCGGGCGTGTTCACGTCGCTGGGCGTGAGCAACGTGAGCTTCGGGCTCGCCCCCGGTGCGCGCGCCGCGCTCAACTCGGTGTTCCTCCACCACTGTGTGCAGGCGGGGCTCGACATGGCCATCGTGAACCCCGCGCACATCCGGCCCTACGCAGAGCTCTCCACGGAAGAGCGGGAGCTGTCGGACGATCTGGTCTTCAATCGCCGGCCCGACGCCCTGCAGCGGTTCATCGAGCGATTCGACGAGAGCACGAACGCGGCATCCCGCGCGGCGACCCGCCAGGACGAGGATCCGACGGCAGGCATGAGCGTGGATGAGAAGATTCACTGGCGCATCGTGCATCGGAAGAAGGACGGCATCGAGGAATTGCTCGACGAGGCCGGCGTGCGCGAGCAGCCGGTGCGCGTCCTGAACGAGGTGCTGCTGCCCGCGATGAAGGACGTCGGCGACAAGTTCGGCGCGGGCGAGCTGATTCTCCCCTTCGTGCTGCAGAGCGCGGAGGTGATGAAGAAGGCCGTCAAGCACCTCGAACAGTTTCTCGAGCGCTCCGAGGGCTACACCAAGGGCAAGGTGGTGCTGGCCACGGTGTACGGCGACGTGCACGACATTGGCAAGTCGCTCGTGAACACCATTCTCTCCAACAACGGCTACACCGTGTTCGACCTGGGCAAGCAGGTCCCGGTGAACACGATCATTGACAAGGCGGTGGAAGTGGGGGCGGACGCGATCGGGCTCTCGGCGCTCCTCGTCTCGACGAGCAAGCAGATGCCCATCTGCGTACAGGAGCTGGACAAGCGCGGACTCGCCTTTCCGGTGATGATCGGCGGTGCCGCGATCAACCGCCGATTCGGCCGGCGCGCGCTGTTCGTAGAGGGCGAGCGCGCGTATGCCCCTGGCGTGTTCTACTGCAAGGATGCCTTCGAGGGGCTCGAGACCGTGGAAACGCTCCTGGATGCGGCGCGGCGTCCGGAGTTCGTGACGCGCAATCTGGACGACGCGAAGCGCGATGTGTTCCTGCACACGCAGGTGGGGAAGGATGTGTCGGCCGGATCGGACGGCGGCGCGCGGAGCGATGTGGCGGCGGACAACCCGGTACCCGTGCCGCCCTTCTACGGCACGCGCGTACTGCACGACATCCCGTTGGCCGAGGTGCTGTCGCTGCTGGATCTGGATGAGCTCTATCGGCTGCAGTGGGGCGGGCGCGGCTCCGGCGCCGAGTTCGATGCGCTGGTCCGCACCGAGTTCGAGCCGACGCTCGCCCGACTGAGCGCGGAGGCGGCGCGCGACCAATGGCTGGCGCCGCGTGCCGTGTACGGCTACTTCCCCGTGCAGGCGGGCGGCAATGATCTCGTCGTGTACGATCCGGCCGCGTTCCAGAGCGATGGTGCCGCACTGCGTGAGATCGCGCGGTTCTCGTTCCCGCGACAGGAGTCGCGCGAGCGGCTCTGCCTGGCGGACTACTTCCGGAGCGTGGACTCGGGTACGGTGGATGTCGCGGCGTTTCAGGTGGTGACGGTAGGCGATGCGGCCACGCGTCGATTCGAGACGCTGCAGGCACGGGGAGAGTACACGGAGGCGTACTACCTGCACGGCATCTCCGTGGAGGCGGCGGAGTCGGTCGCGGAGTGGATGCACCGTCACGTGCGTCGCGAGCTCGGGCTTCCGCCCTCGCAGGGCAAGCGCTACTCGTGGGGCTATCCGGCGTGTCCCGACCTCGACGGACATGCGCAGGTGTTCAGGCTGCTGCCGGCGGCGGACGCTCTCGGGATGCAGCTCACCTCGGCGTTCCAGCTGATGCCCGAGCAGTCCACCGCCGCGATCGTCGTGCATCATCCGCAGGCCAAGTACTACGTGGTGCGGTCGGGCGGAGAGCGCGACATGGGTGCGCGCAGCGCCGAGCGCGTGAGCGCATGACGGCCCGCCGCGATGTGCGCGAGGTCCTCGACCCGGAGCGCATCATCATTTTCGATGGCGCGATGGGAACGATGCTCTACGCGAAAGGCGTGTTCATCAACCAGTGCTACGACGAGCTGAACGTGCGCGCGCCCGAACTCGTGCGCGACGTCCATCACGCCTACACCAAGGCGGGCGCGGAAGTGCTCGAAACGAACAGCTTCGGCGCCAACCGGCTGAAGCTGGCGCCGTACGGTCTCGAGGAGCGAGTCGAGGAGTTGAATCGCGCCGCTGCCCGGATCGCGCGCGACACGGCAGGTCAGGGCGTCCTGGTCGCCGGCGCCGTCGGTCCGCTGGGCGTGCGCCTCGAGCCGTTCGGACCGGTTGGCCGCGACGAGGCGCGTGGCCTGTTCCGCGATCAGATGAGCGCGCTCCGCGACGGGGGTGTCGATCTGTTCATCCTGGAGACGTTCAGCGATCTGGATGAGATCGAGCAGGCCGTTCGCGCCGCGCGCGATGTGGATGCCGCGCTGCCAGTGATCGCGCAGATGACCATCGGACCGGATGGTCTCACGCCATACGGCGCCACGCCGGAAGACGTGGCTCACGCGCTCGATGCCGCCGGAGCGGACATCATCGGTCTCAACTGCTCGGTGGGACCGCAGACCATTCTCGAGGCGATCGAGCGCATGGCGGCGGTGACGCGGCGCAAGCTCAGTGCGCAGCCCAACGCGGGGATGCCGCGCGACGTGGGCGGCCGCACGATGTACATGGCGAGTCCGGAGTACATGGCGACCTTCGCCCGCCACTTCGTGCAGGCCGGCGCCCGGGTGATTGGCGGATGCTGCGGCACCACGCCGGATCACATCAAGGCGCTGGTGGAAGGCACGCGGCCCCTGGTCCCGCGGCGACAGCGACCTATGTCCATTCGCTACCAGCTCCCGCATACGGATGATCAGTCCGCGCCACGCGACGAAGCCGCCGAGGCGGCCGCCGGCCGCGAGCCGATGCCCTTCGCCGAACGCTCGTGCTGGGCCGGGAAGATCGCTCGCGGCGCCTTCGTGACTTCGGTCGAGATCGTCCCGCCGCGCGGCGTCGACGCGACGAAGATGCTGGAGGGCGTGGTCGCGCTGCGAAACGCCGGCGTGGATGCCGTGAACGTGCCCGACGGTCCGCGCGCGCAGAGCCGCATGGGGGCGCTCATGACGAGTCTCCTCATCGAGCAGCGGCTCGGGATCGAGACGGTCACGCACTACTGTTGTCGCGACCGCAATCTGCTCGGAATGCTGAGCGATCTGCTGGGCGCGGCGGCCATGGGGCTGCGCAACCTGCTCATCATCACGGGAGACCCGCCCAAGATGGGCCCGTATCCGGATGCGACCGCCGTGTTCGACATCGATGCCATCGGCCTCACGAATCTCGTGAGCCGCCTCAATCGCGGGTTGGATCCCGGCGGGCATGAAATCGGGCAGGCCACGGCGTTTGCGATTGGCGTGGGGGTGAACCCGGCCGCGATCGATCCGCAGTACGAGCTGCGTCGCTTCGAGTGGAAGGTGGACGCCGGCGCCGAATACGCCATCACGCAACCGGTGTTCGATGTCGAACAGCTCGAACGCTTTCTGGAGTCCATCGCACACGTGCGCATTCCGATCATCGCGGGGATCTGGCCGCTCGTCTCGGCGCGCAACGCCGAATTCCTGGCGAACGAGGTGCCCGGCGTGGTCGTGCCGGAGGCGGTGATTGCGCGCATGCGCGCCGCCAGCGAGCGGTCCCGGGAGCACGCCGTGGCGGCGGGCATCGCGATCGCGCGCGAGATGCTCGACCGCGTGCGCGGCCGCGTCCAGGGCGTGCAGGTGTCGGCACCGTTCGGCAAGGTCGAGCTGGCACTGGACGTCATTGCGCAGAGGAGCGAGTCATGACAGGCGGGCAATGAAGGCCATTCTGCTGATTGATCACGGGTCCGTGCGTGAGGAGGCGAACGCCATGCTGGCAGATGTGGCGGCGGTCGTGCAGCGGCTCGCCGGGGCGGAGGTCCTCGTGCGATACGCGCACATGGAGTTGGCGGCGCCCGGCATTGGCGACGCATTCGCGGCCTGCGTGGCGGGCGGTGCCACGGAGGTCGTTGCATTCCCATACATGCTGTCGCCGGGCAAGCACTCCACACGCGACATCCCGCGCATGGTGGGCGAGGCCGCGGCGCGCTTCCCGGGCGTGTCGTTTACCGTGACGCCGGCGTTCGGGTTGCACGAGAAGCTCGCCGAGGTGGTGCTGGAGCGCGCCGGTGTGCCGGTAACGAAGCACACCGTCGCGGGGTAGATTCACCGGATGTCCACCGACACCGGCGCCGCGCACACCGCGCTCACGATGCTGTCCGAGGAAGAAATCATGTTTCGCGACGCGGTGGCCGAATTCGCCGACGCGGAAGTTCGCCCCAGAGTGCGCGACATGGAGCGCGCTGGCAAGCTCGACGCCGCACTCATTCCGAAGTTCTTCGAGCTCGGGCTCATGGGAATAGAGGTCCCGGAGCGCTACGGCGGGGCGGACGGCACGCTGTTCATGGTGACGCTCGCGGTGGAGGCCATCAGTCGCGTGGATGCGGCCGCCGCGATTCTCATGGACGTGCAGAACACGCTGGTCAACTTCCCGGTTGGCCAGTATGGCAGCGAGGAGCAGCGCGCGAAGTATCTGCCGCAGCTCACCCGGTCCAGCGTGGGCGCGTACGCGCTCTCGGAGCCGGGATCGGGCTCCGATGCGTTCGGCCTCGCCACGCGCGCCGTGCGGCAGGACGATCACTGGGTGCTCAGTGGCCGCAAGATGTGGATCACCAACGGCGCGGAGGCCGAGATCTTCGTCGTGTTCGCCACGATCGACCCGAACGCCGGCTACCGGGGCATCACCGCGTTCATCATAGAGCGCGGCTATCCGGGATTTTCCGTCGGGAAGAAGGAGGACAAGCTCGGCATTCGCGCATCGAGCACCACGGAGCTCGTGCTCGAGCAGTGCATCGTGCCCGGCACGAACGTGCTCGGCCCCGAAGGCAAGGGCTACAAGATCGCGATCGAAACGCTGAATGGCGGGCGGATCGGGATTGGCGCGCAGATGATCGGCGTGGCGCGCGGCGCGCTGGATGTCACGCTGGCCTACGTGCGCGAGCGTCAGCAATTCGGCCGCGCGATCGGGGAGTTCCAGGGCGTGCAGTTCCAGCTCGCGCAGGCCGAAACGGAGCTGGAGGCCGCGCGACTCATGGTCTACAACGCGGCGCGGCTCAAGGATGCCGGTCAGTCGTTCACGCGCGAGGCCGCCATGGCCAAACTGTATGCATCGCAGATGTGCGAGCGCGTGACGTCGCTCTGCCTGGAGCTGCACGGCGGCTATGGCTACACGAAGGAGTACCCGGTGGAGAAGTTCTACCGTGATGCCAAGATTGGCGCGATCTACGAGGGCACCTCGAACATGCAGCTCCAGACCATCGCGAAGATGGTGATGCAGGAATAGCCGATGGTGATGCAGGGGTAGGAGTCGAACCGGGGAGCGCGTAGATTCGCGGCATGCCAATCTCCTTCCCCTCCTCCCGCGCCATGCTCGCGCCGCTGCTGCTCCCGGCGCTCGTGTTGTCCGCGTGGTTCGCGCCGCTTCCCGCGCAGACCGTCGCCGCGCCCGCCGTGGATCCCGTCGGTACCGCATCCACCGCACGACCGCTTCCCGGTCCGGTGTACGAAACGCCGGAGTTCAGTCGCGCCGTCGCCAACGGCACGCGCACGCGGACCGGCGCGCCCGGGCCGCGCAACTGGGTGCAGCACGCGCGCTACGCGATCGACGCGTCGCTCGATCCCGCGGCCCGGCGCGTGCGCGGCCGGGAGACGGTCATCTATCTCAATCACTCGCCCGACACGCTGCGTCGCGTGGCCGTCTACCTGCGGCAGAACGTGTTCGCGCCGGGCAGCCCACGGCGTGAACCCGTGCCCGTGACCGGCGGCGTCTCGCTCGAGCGCGTGATGGCGAATGGCCAGACCCTCTCCTCACGCACGGGCATCGCGCCAGGTGATGATCCGGCGCAGGCCGGCTCCGCCGCTCCGGGATATCACGTGGCTGGTACCGTGATGTGGATCGCGCTGCCGAAGCCGATGCTTCCTGGCGACAGCGCGCGATTCGCGTTCTCCTGGTCGTATTCCCCCGCTCCATCGCCATCGGATGGGCGGGAAGGACGGGAAGGCAGCACGCTCTTCTTCATGGGATACTGGTACCCGGAGATCGCGGTCTACGACGACGTGAGCGGCTGGGTCACCGATCCCTATCTCAATGGCGCCGAATTCTACATGGATCCCGCCGACTATGATGTGCGCCTCACCGTGCCGCGCGGCTGGCTCGTGGGCGCCACGGGTACGCTGCAGAACGCGGCGCAGGTGCTGTCGGCGCGCACACGCGCGCGACTCGACACGGCGCGCCGGTCGAGCACCGTGGTCCACGTCGTGACCGATGCGGAGCGCCGCGCCGGCAGCGCGTTCGCCGCACCCTCGAGCGCGCGCACGGTCACCTGGCACTTCACCGCGCCCAACGTGCGTGACTTCGCGTGGGGCACGAGCAGTCAGTACGTCTGGGACGCGACGCGCGCGCTCGTGCACGCCGCATCGGGAAGCGCCGTGGACACGGTGGCGATCAACAGCTTCTTCCGGCTGCACGCGCCCGCGGCCGCGTGGGCTGTTGCCGGCGCGCGCTACACGCGCGACGCCATCGAGCAGATGTCCGCGTATCTGTGGCCATACCCCTGGCCGCAGATGACGTCCATGGAGGGCGTGATCACGGGTGGCGGCATGGAGTATCCCATGATGACACTCATGCAGCCGTGGGCGGATACGCTGTCCCTGGCCGGTGACCTGATGCACGAGACCGGGCACATGTGGTTTCCCATGCAGGTGGGATCCAACGAGACGCGGCATCCGTGGATGGACGAAGGGTTCACGCAGTTCGACGTCGCGCAGGGAATGCGTGTGCTCTACGGCGAGCCGCGCAGCGGCGGCCGTCCCAACGATTCGGAAGCGGGACAGCGCATGCTGTATCTCGCGCCCGCGCGCGCCGGGCACGATGAACCGCTCATGCGGTGGGGCGACCTCATGCCGGAGGACCAGTACTTCATCATGTACTACGACAAGACCGCGCAGGTGCTCCAGGCGCTGCGCGCGCTCCTCGGCGAGGAGACGTTTCACCGCGCGTATCGTGAGTACGGGCGCCGCTGGATCAACCGGCATCCCCAACCGGAGGACTTCTTCAACACTATGGACAACGTGTCGGGGCGGAATCTCTCCTGGTTCTGGGAGACGTGGTTCTACCGGCCGTGGTCACTCGATCAGGCGATCGCGAGCGTGCGCGCGGACGGTGATTCAGTGGCCATCACGATAGAGGACCGCGGACTCGCGCCCATGCCGGTGCTGCTGGCGGTCACGCGATCCGACCGGAGCGTGCAACGCATCACCATTCCCGTCGACGTCTGGCTCCACGGCGCGCGTCGCGATGTAGTGCAGGTCGCCGGCCATCCGGACGTGGTCCGGGTGGAGATCGATCCCGACGGCGAGTTTCCGGACGTGAATCGCGACAATCAGCGCTGGACACAGGGCGGACCCTGAGGCGTCACGCCGCGGTGGTCAGCACGAGTGCGCCCGTGACCGCACCGGCGCGCAGCCGCTCGAGCGCCTGGTTGGCGGCGTCGAGCGGCACGGTCTCGACGGTGGTGTGCACCGGCACGCGCGGCGCGAGCGCGAGAAATTCGTCGCCATCGCGCCGCGTGAGGTTCGCCACGGAGCGAACCACGCGCTCGCCCCACATCACGTCATAGGGAAACGCAGGGATATCGCTCATGTGGATGCCCGCGCACACCACCGTGCCGCCCTTCACGACGTTGCGGAGCGCGACGGGAACGAGCGGACCCACCGGCGCGAAAATGATCGCCGCGTCGAGCGGCTCCGGTGGCGCGTCCTGTGAGGCGCCCGCCCACTCCGCACCCAGCCCGAGCGCGAACCGCTGCCCCGCGGCGTCGCCGGCGCGCGTGAACGCGAACACGCGACGGCCTTCCGCGCGCGCCACCTGCGCCACGATGTGCGCGGCGGCGCCGAAGCCGTACAGGCCGATGCGCGCGGCGTCGCCCGCCGCGCGCAACGAGCGAAAGCCGATGAGCCCCGCACACAGCAGCGGCGCCGCACTCGCGTCATCGTACGACACGGGAATGGGAAAGCAGAATCGCTCATCGGCCACCGTGTACTCGGCGTAGCCGCCATTGATCTGATAGCCCGTGAAGCGCGCGCGGTCGCAGAGATTCTCGCGCCCCGAGCGGCAGTAGCGACAGACGCCGCAGGTCCAGCCCAGCCAGGGCACGCCCACCCGGTCGCCGGGCGCGAAGCGTTCCGCACCGTCGCCGCATGTGGCAACCGTCCCGACAATCTCGTGTCCGGGTATGAGCGGCAGCACGGGTGACGGTAGCTCGCCGTCCACGACGTGCAGATCCGTGCGGCACACCGCGCACGCATGCACCTGAAGCAGAAGCTGCCCCGGGCCAGGCGTCGGCCGGGGCAGCTCGGTCAGCCGCAACGGCTCGCCAGGACGCTCGAGCACCATCGCGCGCATGGCAGTCCGCCGTCATCCCGCCTTGATCGCACCATAAATCGCGGGAAGCGCGCCAACAAGCCAGACGATGATCGCGGCAACCGCCGCCTGCTGCTTCGAGATCCTGCCCACGACGTAGAGTCCGACGCCAAGGAGAATCGTCACCCAGATCGCGAAGACATCCACGCGACCCGCAAATGCCTGCAGCAGCTGTGAGGATTTGTCGGGATCGAGGAGCTTGGCGAGGCTCAGCGTCACGCTGTACCTGCTGGTCAGCTTTGCCGGGTCCGTGAGATACGCAATGAGTCCCCCCGCCACGAAGCCCAGGATGAGCGGGAAGGACGCGTACGTGGACACCATGAAGGAGGAGCTGGGCGTGAGCTTCGAATCGAACAGCTTGCCGACCAGCCAGAGCACGAGTCCCAACACGATAACGCGAATTGGCATGCCGATCAGAATGGTCAGGAAGCCGAGCTTGTCGAAAATTGCCTGTCCCTTCTGCATCTGATCTGCCGTGATCTGCGGATTCGCCTTCATGGCTGCCACGGTCTGTCGGGCGAACTCCGCGTCGAACACGGGCTGCATGAGTGACTTCGTGCCGATGTAGAGCACCGTACAGATGACCGTAAGGACGAGCAGCGCGATGCCGAATCCCGCGGTCGAGCGGCGCGCGAAGACCTGTGATGGCGACACGAAAATGTCGATGAAGTCGTCCCAGACCGTCGGCGGCTTCGGTGCGGTGGTGGAGGACATTCTGACTGGCCCCTTGGCGACGGGTAGGAGGGATGCAGCAGCGCCGTAAAGGTTGCACGCGAAGCGAGAGAGGGCAAGCGCACGGCGGCCAGTGATCGGGACATGGCGATTGGCGCGGTGCAGCCGGCCAGCGGCCAACACCTCATAGCCTTGCGCCCAACTGGCTCACGCCTTGCACTGGCACGGGGTATGGACAGGAGACCGACCCGATCGGACGGCAGCACGCGAATCAGGGGGACACGGGGTCGGCTACCGATCGAGTTGCTACCCCTGCCGGTGCTGCGCGTCGGTACTGCCGGCGCCATTCTCGAGTCCAACGAGGCTCTGGCGCGCGCATTACGTGGCGATCGCCTCGTCACCGGCCGGATGCTGGAGCATCTCGTGGAGCCGGGCGACGTGGAACCGGTGCGTGCACTGTTGCGTCGGCAGACGCCGCGGGGCGACGCCGTCACGCTCCATTTCGCGGCCGGTGATGGCACTCGCGCGCTCACCTTCGACGTACTCGTGTCGGGACACAGCATCTGGCTCGTGGCGCTCGCGGATCACGCAGAGATGTGTCGCACGGCGGTGGAGAGCGCAGCGGAAGCGAAGACGCGCTTCCTCTCCACCGTGTCGCACGAATTGCGGACTCCGCTGAATGCGGTGCTCGGCTACGCGGGACTGCTGCGCGACGGCGTCTATGGCCCGGTGACCGAACCGCAGGGTCGCGCGGTACGCGCCATCATGCGCCGCGCCCGTGATCTGCAGGTGCTCATCGACGACGTGCTGGCGCTCTCGCGCATCGAGAGCGGCAGCTTCGCGCTCGACACGGAGGAGTTCGACCCCGCGGTGGTCGTGGCGGAAATCAAGGACGCGATCCTGCCGTACGCTCGCGAGAAGGCGCTCTCGGTGACGGTACAATCCAGCATGCACGAACCCGTGACGCTCGATCGGGCGAAGTACAGGCAGATGGTGCTGCAACTGGCAGCGAACGCGGTGAAGTTCACGCCACCGCACGGCGACGTGCAACTGTCACTCAGCCACGATACGGGCGATCTGTTCACGACGCGCGTGCACGATACCGGCATCGGCATTGCGGCCGATGATCTGGAGCGCATCTTCGACAGCTTCGAGCAGGTCGAGAGCGGGACGACGCGCCGGTACTACGGTATCGGACTCGGCCTCTCCATCGCGAACCGCATCGTGCGACTGCTGGGTGGGACGATCGGGGTGGAGAGCACACCCGGCGCCGGCGCGACCTTCAGCGTGACGCTGCCCATGCACCATGACGCCGAGCCGGCGCCCGCTCCCGATGTCGCTGCGGACGACCACGCGGATGACCCGATGATCGTCGCCATCGACGACGATCCCGAGGTGCTGTCGTTGCTGCGCGATTCGCTCATTCCGGCGCACTTCCGCGTTGTCGGCGCGCGGAGCGCCGACCAGGGTGTGCAACTGGCGCGTACGCTGCACCCGGTGGTGATTACGCTGGACATCATGATGCCCGACAGGGACGGCTGGCAGGTGCTGCGCGAGCTCAAGGCGGACCCCGAGCTGCGCACGATCCCGGTGATCGTCCTGTCGAATCTCTCCGAACGCTCACGCGGGACCACGCTCGGCGCAGCCGAGTACCTGGTAAAGCCCGTGGAGCGGAACGTGCTCATCGCTACGATCGAGCGACTGCGGGCGGGACAGCAGCAGCAGTCGTATCTGCACTGAGTTCGCGCCGCTGATCCATCGGACGGTGTCCCCGACGCGGGCAGCGGGGCACGAGGACGCGCGGATCGTCGCCCCATTTCCATTCACCGTTCCGAACGCCACTATACTTCACGTACCCGCCGTTCCTGTCCGCCCTCATGCCTGCACGCCATGTCCCGTCCGTTCCTGGGCGCGCTCGTCGCGCTCCTCGCTCTGCTCACGCCTGTGGTCGCCGGTGCGCAGCATGCCGCACCCGCCCCGGCCGATCTCATCGTCACGGCTGATCGCATCTACACCTCGAGTGATGCGCAGCCATTCGTCCGGGCCATGGCGATTCGCGACATGCGGATCGTCTTCGCCGGGTCGCTGCGTGAGGTGACGGCGCTGCGCGGCCCGGCGACGCGCACGATTGATTTCCCCGGTCGCACGATCGTGCCGGGGCTGCAGGATGCCCACGGCCATCTGCTGGGGCTGGGACAGTCGCTGAGCGAGGTGGACCTCAACGGCACCAGCTCGTACCAGCAGGTGATCGCGCGCGTCGCGGAGCGGGCGAAGCGGACGCCGCCGGGCCAATGGGTCACCGGTAACGGCTGGGATCAGAACGACTGGGGGAACACGAGCTTCCCCACGCACGACGCGCTCTCGCGTGCGGTGCCCGATCACCCCGTGGCGCTCAGTCGCGTGGATGGCCATGCCGTGCTGGCGAACGCGAAGGCCATGGCACTCGC
>JBOHTE010000128.1:0-4899 GCA_050733555.1 Gemmatimonadaceae bacterium
GACGGGCTCAAGCCCGTGCACCGGCGTGTGCTGTATGCGATGAACGAGCTTGGTCTCGTTCCCGGCCGTCCCTACAAGAAGTCGGCGACCGTGGTGGGCGATGTGCTCGGCAAGTATCACCCGCACGGCGACGTGAGCGTGTACGACGCGCTCGTACGCATGGTGCAGGATTTCTCGCTGCGCTATCCGCTCGTGGATGGCCAGGGGAACTTCGGTTCGGTGGATGGCGATCCGGCCGCGGCGTACCGCTATACCGAAGCGCGCCTCACGCAGATCGCCATGGAAATGCTGGGCGACATCGACAAGAATACCGTCGGTTTCTCGCCCAACTTCGACGACCGGCTCGAAGAGCCCCAGGTACTTCCGTCGGGTTTCCCGAACCTGATCGTCAACGGGTCGTCGGGTATCGCCGTCGGCATGGCGACGAACATTCCACCGCACAACCTGCGTGAAGTGGTCGCCGCGGTCATGCACCTCGTGGATCATCCCGACGCGACGTTCGCCGACGTGCGCAAGCTGGTCACGGGACCGGATTTCCCGACGGGCGGCTACATCTATGGCCGTGCCGGCATCACGGACTATCAGGAGACGGGGCGCGGCCGCATCGTGATGCGCGCGCGCGCGGTCATCGAGGAGAAGGAATCCTCGAGCAAGTCGCAGATCGTGGTCACCGAGATCCCCTATCAGGTGAACAAGTCGCGGCTCGTGGAGCAGATCGCCCAGCTCCATTCCGAGAAAAAGGTGGAGGGGATTTCCGCGCTGCGGGACGAGTCGGACCGCGAGGGCATGCGCATCGTGATCGAGCTCAAGCGCGATGCGATTCCGCGTGTGGTGCTGAACCAGCTCTACAAGCACTCGCAGATGCAGGCCACCTTCGGCGTGATCAACCTCGCGCTGGTCCCGGACGCGCACACCGGACAGCTCGTGCCGAAGGTGATGCCGCTCAAGGAGCTGATCGAGCACTATATCACGCACCGCCACGAAGTGATCGTCCGGCGCACGCAGTTCGATCTCGACAAGGCGCTCGAACGCGAGCACATCCTCGAAGGGCTCAAGATCGCCGTCGACAACATCGACGAGGTGATCAAGCTCATTCGGAAGGCGCCGGACACGCCCACCGCGAGGACCCAGCTGGAGCAGCGCTTCAAGCTGTCCGAGCGGCAGGCGGAGGCGATCCTGAACATGCGCCTGGCCAAGCTCACGGGACTGGAGCGCGAAAAACTCGAGGACGAGCTCACGGAAGTGCGCGCCTTCATCAAGGAGATGCGCGCGATTCTCGGTTCGCGTGACCGGCGCATGACGATACTCAAGGAGGAGCTGCAGCAGATCGCCACGAAGTTCGGCGACGAGCGCCGCACGGAGATCACGAGCGACGAGGGCGAGTTCACCATCGAGGATCTCATCGCCGAGGAGGACATGGTGGTCACCGTGTCGCACTCGGGATACATCAAGCGCAGCTCCGTGAGCGCGTACCGCAAGCAGCGCCGCGGCGGACACGGTCGCAATGGGCAGACGCTCAAGGAAGAGGACTTCGTCGAACACCTCTTCATCGCGTCCACTCACGACTACATCCTCTTCTTCACGGATGACGGCCGCTGCTTCTGGCTCAAGGTACATGAGATCCCGCAGGCGTCGTACATCGCGCGCGGGAAGCCCATCGTGAACCTGATCAACGTGACGCCGGACACGAAGCTCTCGGCCATGGTGCCGGTGCGCGAATTCAGCGAGAACCAGTTCCTGCTCTTCGCGACGGTCAAGGGGACGGTCAAGAAGACGGCGCTGTCGCAGTATTCCAGCCCGCGCTCCAGCGGGATCAAGGCGATTCGCGTCGAGTCGGGCGATGAGCTGTTCGACGTGCAGATCACCGGCGGCAACAATGACGTCGTGCTCGCGACGCGCCATGGACTGTCCATTCGCTTCCATGAGCAGGACGTCCGGCAGATGGGGCGGGACACGACGGGGGTGAAGGGCGTCGAGCTGCGCAAGGACGACAACGTGGTGGGGATGGTCGTGATCAAGCGGGAAGCCACGCTGCTGGTGGTGACCGAACGCGGCATGGGGAAGTGCTCGCCCATCGAGGACTACCGCGTGCAGCGCCGCGGCGGGAAGGGCATCATCACGCTCAACCGGACGGAAAAGACCGGCGACGTCGTGGCGCTCAAGGAAGTGCTTCCCGAAGATGGGTTGATGCTCATCACCAAGCTGGGCAAGATCATCCGGATGGCCGTCAAGGGCATCCGCGTGAGCGGGCGCAACACTCAGGGGGTGAAGCTCGTCTTTCTGGATGACGGTGATTCCGTCTGCGACGTGGCCCGTGTGGTGAGCGAGGCAGAGGAGGAGGGCACGGAGGGCACGGAGGAGACGGTGGAGCAGGTGTAGAGAACGGTCGCTGGTCGTTGGTCGCTCTTCGCGCAGTGCGGCGAGGAGTGCATGCCAGTGACCGGCGGCGAATGACCAGAACGCTGACAACTCATGCCCCCTACTGCGTCCCTCGTTTCGCTATCCGACATTCGCGCCGCGGCTGCCCTGCTCCGCGGCGTGGCTGTACGTACACCCCTCCTGCCGGCGGACGAGCTGGCGCCGGCGGGCAGTGGCGCCGAGGTGTGGCTCAAGCCCGAAACGCTGCAGCGCGGCGGGGCGTTCAAGTTCCGTGGCGCCTACACCTTCATCGCGCGACTCGATCCATCGCTCCGCGCACGCGGCGTGATCGCGCCGTCGTCCGGTAATCATGCGCAGGCCGTCGCGCTCGCCGCACGGCTCTTCGGCGTGCCGGCCACGGTGGTGATGCCCGTCACGGTCACCGCGGCCAAGCGGGCGGGCGCGGAACGCTTCGGCGCCCGCATCGAACTGGCTGGCACGACTACTGCGCACCGCATGGATCGCGCGGTGGAACTGTCGCGCGCGACCGGCAGCGTGCTCGTTCCGCCGTACGACGATCCGGTCATCATTGCCGGACAGGGAACGACAGGTCTCGAAATCGTGGAGGATCTCCCTGCGGTGACTACGGTGCTCGTCCCGGTTGGTGGCGGCGGACTCGCGGCGGGCGTCGCAACTGCCGTGAAGATGCTCGCCCCGGGTGCGCGCGTCGTGGCGGTGGAACCCATAGGAGCGCCCAAGCTCACGCGCGCCCGCGCTGCCGGCGCGCCCGTGCGGCTCGAGCGCACGGCAAGCATCGCGGACGGACTCATGGCCGTGGAAATCGGCGCGCTCCCCTTCGCGCACCACCAGGCGTACGTGGATGACGTCGTGCTCGTGGAGGATGCCGCGATGCGTGACAGCGTGCGCTGGCTGCTCGACCGCATGAAGCTCGTGACGGAGCCGAGTGGCGCCATCACGGTCGCAGCGCTCCGCTCGCAGCGCATCAGGCCGACTGGTCCCACGGTGGCGATCCTGAGTGGCGGCAACTTCGAATGGGACGGCCTGGCGGAGCTGCTCGGCAATGGATAGAGCGCGCATTCTCGTCGCCGACGAAGATGAGGTGCTGACGCGCACGGTGTCGTGGCTGCTCAAGGAGCAGGGTTACGACGTGGAGACGGTGCCGGGCGGCAAGCAGCTCATCACGGCGCTCGCCACGCACCAGCCGGACCTGCTGCTCTTCGACATACTCATGCAGGGCACGGACGGACGCGAGATGCTGCGCCTCATCAATGAGGATGAGCGCTGGCGTGACATGCCGGTGCTCGTGATGTCGCGCATGGCTGCCGATGTAGCGACCACGCAATTCCTCAGTCTGGGCGCCACGGACTTCATCAGCAAGCCGTTCCACGTGCGCGAACTGCTCGCGCGCATCCGTGTGCAGCTCCGCATTCGGCACGAGCTGCTCCATGCGCGCGCCACGCTGCGCGACACGGAAGTCGAGCTGACCCGGGTGCGCGCGGAAGCGGAGAGCCGCCGTGAGCTCGTGGACATCCTGCACGAGGTCACGGGCGACTTCTCCGCGGAGGAGCTCTACCAGATTCTCGTGCGGCGCGTGTCACGCGCGCTCGACGTCTCCCACTGCTCGCTCATTCTGGGGCGCGCGGGTGACAACGTGGGCACGGTGGCCGCGGCGTACGAAGCGCCCGGACTGGGACGGCTGGACATCGATCTGGAGAAGTACCCGGAGATCCGCAGCGCGCTCGCGAAGGATGAGCCGGTGCTCATTGAGGACATCAACGAGAGCGCGCTCTACAACGAGGCGCGCATGGAATGGGCGGTATCGGGTACGATCGTCCCGTTCCGCTCGGTGCTCGCGCTGCCCTTCAAGCTCGATGGCACGCAGGTGGGCGTCATCTTCCTGCGCACGCTGCTCGACGAGCCACCGCTGGGCCGCTCGGACGTGGAATTCGCGGATACCGTCGTGCGCGCGGCCGTCACGGCGATTCGCCGCGCGCGGATGATCGAGACAGCGCGCGTCGATCGAGAGCGGCTCGAGCTCCTTGCCCACACCGATCCGCTCACGCAAACGCATAACCGCCGCTCGCTCATGGCACAGCTCAACGCCGAGCTGGAGCGCGCCCGCCGCTACGGGCTGCACCTCTCGCTGCTCATGGTGGACCTCGATCACTTCAAGGCCGTGAACGATACCTACGGTCACGTCGTGGGGGACGATGTGCTGCGCGGGGTGGCGCGCGCGCTGCAGCGCGAAGCGCGCGCCGTGGACGTCGTGGCGCGCTACGGTGGCGAGGAGTTCGTGCTGGTGCTGCCCGAGACCGCCGAGGACGGCGCCGCGCGCCTCGCCGAGCGCATCCGCGCGCGCGTGGCCGAGCTGGCGCCAGTGGCCAGCGGAGAATACGGCTGGCTGCACGTCACGGTGAGCATCGGCATGGCCACCGTGCCATCGCCGCGAGCCAGCTCCGCGGAAGAGCTGATCACACTCGCGGATGAAGCGCTCTATCGCGCCAAGGCGCAGGGGCGCAA
>JBOHTE010000129.1:0-6908 GCA_050733555.1 Gemmatimonadaceae bacterium
CGCATCACGCGCACGGTATCGCCCTTCACCACCGGCATCTTGACGCGTTCGGCGTTCACCGCATGACGGCGCGCGTTCTTGGAGCGCGCGCGCTTCGTCTCGCGATACTTCAGGTCGCGCATGTTAGAGGACCTCCGGCGCGAGCGACACGATCTTCATGAACTTCTTCTCGCGCAACTCGCGCGCGACGGGTCCGAAGATGCGCGTGGCGCGCGGCTCTCCCGCTTCGTTGATGATCACGACGGCGTTCTCGTCGAACCGGATGTAGCTGCCATCCTTGCGGCGCGTTTCCTTCACGGTGCGCACCACCACGGCGCGCGCCACATCGGACTTCTTCACCGTGCCGTTCGGGAGCGCGTCCTTCACGGCGACAATGACCGTGTCGCCCAGCCCCGCGTAGCGGCGCTTCGTGCCGCCCAGCACGCGAATCACGAGCACCTTCTTCGCGCCCGAATTGTCCGCCACCTTGACGACGGATTCCTGCTGAATCATGGCCGGTTCTCCCTAGCGCGCATGTTCGACGATCTCGACCACGCGCCACCGCTTGTCCTTCGACAGCGGCCGGGTCTCCATGATGCGCACGCGATCCCCGGTCTTCGCCGAGTTGTCCGCGCAATGCGCCTTCACGCGCCTCGTGCGCGTGACCATCTTGCCGTACAGCGGGTGCGGAAAGCGACGTTCGATCGCCACCACCACCGTCTTCTGCATCTTGTCGCTCACCACCAGCCCCAGACGCGTCTTGCGCGCCCCACGCGCCGGCGTGCGCTCGGTGTTCATGGTTTCGCCCATAGTCCTGTCATCCCTCATTAGCGCGCCCCGGATGCGGACGCGGGCGCCTGCTGCGCCTGCTGCCGTTCACGGAGAATCGTCTTGAGCCGCGCGATGTCCTTGCGGATGACGCGGAATCGCAGCGGATCCTCCAGCGTCTCCGTGGCGCTGCGAAAGCGCAGGCGGAACCGCTCTTCCTCCAGCTCCGCGATACGGGTGACGATTTCGTCCTCCGCCATCTCGCGAATCTCCTCAGCTTGCATCGGTGTGCGCCTCCTCACGAACCACGAACTTGGACTTCACGGACAGCTTGGCCGCGGCCAGCGCCATGGCCTTCTGCGCCGTGGCGCGGTCCACGCCCTCCAGCTCGAACATCATGCGGCCCGGCTTCACCACCGCCACCCACGCCTCGGGTGAACCCTTTCCCTTTCCCATGCGGGTCTCGGCCGGCTTCTTCGTGATCGGCTTGTCCGGGAAGATCCGGATCCACACCTTCCCGCCGCGCTTGATGTGGCGCGTGAGCGCCACGCGCGCGGCCTCGATCTGCCGGCTGCTCACCCACCCCGGCTCCAGCGCCTGCAGCCCGTAGTGGCCAAAGGCAACCGAGGAGCCGCGGGTCGCGATGCCCGTGGTGCGACCCTTGAACATCTTCCGGAACTTGACGCGCTTCGGACTCAGCATCGTGTCGTCTCCCCTTCCCCTCAGGAACCGGTGGAGTACGTGGTGCCGCGACGCCCGGCCGACGGCTCCTCGCCATGGAAAATCCACACCTTGACGCCAATGGTGCCGAACGTCGTCTTGGCGGTGGATGTCGCGTAGTCAATCTTGGCGCGCAGCGTGTGCAGCGGCACTCGACCTTCGTGGTACCCTTCCACGCGCGCGATCTCGGCGCCGCCCAGGCGGCCGCCGCACTTGATCTTGATCCCCTGCGCCCCCATGCGCATGGCGCTTTGCACCGCGCGCTTCATCGCGCGCCGGAACGAAATGCGCTGCGCCAACTGGTGTGCGATCTGATCCGACACGAGCTGGGCATCCAGCTCCGGGCGCTTGATCTCCTCGACGTTGATCCCCACTTCCTTGCCCGTGAGCTGCGCCAGCTCATCGCGCAGCTTGTCCACCTCCGCGCCCTTCTTACCGATCACGACGCCGGGGCGCCCCGTGTGGATCGTCACGACCACCTTGCCCGGTTTGCGCTCGATGCGGATGTCGGAGATGGCCGCGTGGCCAAGCCGCGCCTTGAGATACTTGCGCAGCAGCTCGTCTTCCTTGAGCAGCGCCGGAAAATCATGGTTCGCGTACCACTTGGACCGGTGCTCCTGGGTCACGCCCAGGCGAAACCCGATCGGATTGACCTTCTGTCCCATTAGCGTCCTTCCTTGTCGGACCGGTCGGCGACCACGATTTCCACGTGGCTCGTCCGCTTGATGATCGGCGTCCCGCGCCCCATGGCCGCGGGCATGAACCGCTTCAACTTCGGGCCCTCGTTCACGACGGCCCGCTTCACGAACAGCGAGTCCGTGTCCAGGGGCTCGTTGCTCTCACGCGCCTTGTACTCCGCATTCGCGATCGCGGACTTGAGCACCTTTTCGATCTGTTTGGCGGCGTGCTTCTTGGAAAAGGCCAGCAGCGACAGCGCTGCGTTCACGTCCTTGCCGCGGATCTGATCGATCACGAGGCGCATCTTGTAGGGCGACTGGCGGGTGGTCCGCTGGATCGCGCGCACGTCGGCCATGGCTATTTGCCTCCCCGCGCCGGTGCAGCGGCTGCCGGCGAGGCTTTCTTGTCCGCTGCCTTGTTCCCGCTGTGCCCCCGGAACAGCCGCGTGGGCGCGAACTCGCCGAGCTTGTGCCCCACCATGTTCTCGGTGACGTACACGGGAATGAACTTGTTCCCGTTGTGCACCGCGAACGTGTGGCCCACGAAGTCCGGCGTGACCGTGCTCGCGCGCGACCACGTCTTGATCACCCGCTTCTCATTCCTGCTGTTCATCGCTCGTATCTTGACCACGAGCGACTCGTGTACGTACGGGCCCTTCTTGATGCTTCTGGCCATGATCCAGGTCTCGGATTATCGGGAATGGGAAACAGGGAACGGGACGTCGGTTCGGTTCTGGGCTCCGCTCCAGCCACTCCGATTCCCGATCCCCGATTCCCGATTCCCGCGCTTCACTGTGTCGCCTTTCCTCTCTTTCGGCCGCGCACGATGAGCCGCTGCGACGGCTGCTTCTTGTTGCGCGTCTTCACCCCTTCCTTCTTGCCCCATGGACTCACGACGTTGCGGCCACCGCGCGTCCGGCCGCCGTGCGGGTGATCCACCGGATTCATGACCTCGCCACGCACCTTTGGCCGGCGTCCCTTCCAGCGCGTCTTGCCCGCCTTGCCCCACGACTGCAGCTCGTGCGACGCGTTGCCGACTTCGCCGATCGTGGCCAGGCAGTTACCATGCACCAGACGCATTTCCGTGGAGCCCAGCCGGAGCGTGACGTACTCGCCCTCCTTGGCCACCACCTGCGCCGACGCCCCGGCGGAGCGCGCCATTTGGCCACCCTTGCCGATCTTGAGCTCCACGTTGTGCACCGCCGTGCCCAGCGGAATCTCGCGCAGCGGAATCGCGTTGCCCAGGCGAATGTCCGACCCGGTCCCCGACACGATCACATCGCCAACCGAGAGTCCCTTGGGGTGCAGGATGTAGCGCTTCTCGCCGTCCTGGTATTCCACCAGCGCGATGCGCGCCGACCGGTTGGGATCGTACTCGATCTCCTTCACCGTGGCCGGCACCGCGAACTTGTTCCGCTTGAAGTCGATCACGCGATACATGCGCTTGTGCCCACCACCACGGCGGCGCATGGCGATGTGCCCGTGGTTGTCGCGCCCGCCCGACTTGACCAGCGGCTCCAGCAGCGACTTCTCGGGCGTGCTGCGCGTGATCTCCGCGAAATCGGAGACCGAGCGGAAGCGCGTACCCTTCGTCACGGGTTTGAACTGTCGAATGCCCATCGGTTATCCCTCGAAGATCTCGATCGACTCGCCCTCGCGGAGCGTGACGATGGCCTTTTTCCAGTGTGCGCGGCGCCCGACGGACTTGCCGACCCGTCGCGTCTTGCCACGCTGATTCGATGTCCAGACCTTGGTGACGTGCACGCCGAAAAGTGATTCCACCGCAGTCCTGATCTGCGGCTTCGTGGCGTTGGAGTGCACCGCGAAGGTGTACTCGCCGCGCTCCTGGTACGCCGCCGAGCTCTTCTCCGTGACGACCGGCCGAACGATGGTCTCGTGCAGAGTGGGCATCGCTTACTTCCCCTTCTTCTTTGGCTTGGCGGCCGGCCTGGTCGCCTTGCGCGCGGACTTGCGCGCGGCAGGCCTGGACTTGCCGGCGGTCTTCTTCTTCGCGGCGGACCTGGCGGGTGCACCCTTCGTCCCCGCGGCCTTCTTGCGCGGTGCCGCCTTCTTCGCGGGAGCCTTCTTGGACGAAGCCTTCTTCGCGGCCTTCGCGGCCTTCGCGGCCTTCGCGGCCTTCGCCGGCGGCGCCGGCGTCTTCTTCGCCTTCGGCGCCTTCACCGGCTCACTCTCGGCCACCGGCGCGAGCGTGTGCCCGATGGCCGGTCCCTCGATCATCACCACGTCCGACCAGAGCAGGTGATACGTGGAGACGTCGGAGTACGGCATCACGTGCACCGCAGGAAGATTCCGCGCGGACAGGTAGACGTTGGGCTTCACCCCGTCGGTGAGGATCAACACCTTCTGCTCGGCGAGGCCCAGCCGGTCGAGCATGCCCGCGATGCGGGCCGTGCGGGGCGCATCGAATTCGAAGCGATCCACCACCAGCACGGCGCCTTCCCGCGCGCGGGCGTTGAACGCGCTCTTGCGCGCCAGCGCGCGCACCTGGCGCGGCACGTACTGCCCGTAGTCGCGCGGAATGGGGCCGAATACGGTGCCCCCTCCTACCCAGTTCGGCGCGCGCGTGGAACCCTGGCGGGCGCGGCCCGTCCCCTTCTGCTTCCAGGGCTTCCGGTTGCCGCCAACGACGAAGCCGCGCGTCTTCGTGGCCGCGTTCCCCTGTCGCTGGTTTGCCAGGAACGCCCGCACCGCCTGATGCATTACCGGCATGTTCACCGTGCCGTCGAACAGCTCTGGCGGAAGCGACACGCGCTCGCGCTCGGTGCCATTCGCGGTATACGCCGCGGCGTCGAAGCTCTGAATGGTCTCAGCCATGTCTTATCCCTGCTTGCGGACCAGCACGATCCCGCTCCGGGGACCCGCCACCGCGCCGCGAATGTAAAGGAGGTTCCGCTCCGCATCGATCTTCTCGACGCGCAGGTTGGCCTGCGTGCGGCGATCCGACCCGTAGTGCCCCGGCATCTTCTTCCCCTTGATCACGCGTGAGGGATTCGTGCCCGGGCCAATGGAGCCTGGCCGCCGGTGCTTCGTGTTGCCGTGCGTATTGGGACCGCCGGCAAAACCGTGGCGCTTCACCACACCCTGAAAGCCGCGCCCCTTCGTGGTCCCCGTGACCTTCACCCGCTCGCCGGGGGTGAAGATGTCCACCTTGATCGAGTCCCCCACCTTGAATGCGGGAATGCCGGGTTCCTTGCCTGGCGCATCATCCAGCCGGAAGCTGCGCAACACCTCAGGCGGCGCGTCCAGCCCCGCCTTCTTTGCGTGTCCCACTTCCGCCTTCGTCGCGCGGCGTCCGCGGGGCGTGCGCTCCTTCGGCCCCGACTCCCGGCGCAGGCGCTGCGCGCCGTACCCGAGCTGCACCGCAGCGAACGCCGCCGTCTCCGTCGTCGTCACCTGCACGACAGGATTCGGTGTGGCTTCGATAACCGTGCAGGGAATCTGCTGCCCCGCTTCGTTGAAGATCTGGGTCATGCCCAGCTTTCTGCCGATGATGCCGATCATGGTCGTTGGTAACTGGTAGCTGGTAGTTGGTAGTTGGTAGTTGGTCGCTGGTAACTGGCCTCCACGCTCCGCCGTTACCAGCTTCCTGCTACCTGCCACCAATGTCACTCGACTTTAATCTCCACATCCACGCCAGCCGGCAGATCGAGCTTCGTCAGCGCGTCCACCGTCTGAGCACGAGAGTCCAGAATATCGATCAGGCGCTTGTGCGTCTTGAGCTCAAACTGCTCGCGCGACTTCTTGTCCACGTGCGGTGAGCGCAGGACCGTCCACTTCTGTGTCTTCGTGGGCAGCGGAATGGGACCCGACACCTGCGCCCCGGTTTTCTCCGCCGTGCGCACGATGTCCGCCGATGCCTGATCGATCACTGCGTGATCGAATGCCTTGAGACGAATCCGAATTCTGCCAGCCATAGTCAGCTCGTTGTGTCAGCCGTTGCGTGAAGTGCGGGCGATTACTTGATGATCTTGGTGACGACGCCGGCGCCCACGGTGCGGCCCCCTTCGCGGATGGCGAAGCGCAGCCCCTCGTCCATGGCGATCGGCGTGATCAGCTCGATCTCCATCTGCACGTTGTCCCCCGGCATCACCATCTCCGTCCCCTCGGCCAGCTTCACCGATCCCGTCACATCGGTCGTCCGGAAGTAGAACTGCGGCCGGTACCCGTTGAAAAACGGCGTGTGCCGCCCCCCTTCCTCCTTCGTCAACACGTACACCTCCGCCAGGTAGTGCGTGTGCGGCGTGATCGACCCCGGCTTCGCCAGAACCTGGCCCCGCTCCACGTCCTCCCGGCCAACCCCGCGCAGAAGGCAGCCCACATTGTCCCCCGCCTCGCCCTGGTCCAGGAGCTTGCGGAACATCTCAACCCCCGTGCAGGTCGTCTTCTGCGTCGCCTTCAGACCGACGATCTCTACCTCGTCGCCAACCTTCACCACGCCGCGCTCAATCCGCCCCGTCACCACCGTCCCCCGGCCCGATATCGAGAAAACGTCCTCGATCGGCATCAAAAACGGCTTGTCCTTCGGACGCTCCGGCTGCGGAATGGCCTCGTCCACCGCCGTCATCAGCTGCAAAACCGCCTCCCGGCCGAGCTCCGGGCTCTTGTCCTCCAGCGCGCACAGCGCCGAACCCCTGACCACCGGGATATCGTCCCCCGGAAACCCGTACGACGTCAGAAGCTCCCGCACCTCAAGCTCAACCAGGTCCAGAAGCTCCGAATCGTCCACCATGTCCACCTTGTTCA
>JBOHTE010000130.1:0-2185 GCA_050733555.1 Gemmatimonadaceae bacterium
GAAATCGGGGTGGGGCGGCGGGGGGCGGACTGCCTCCCCGATTCCCCATTCCCGATTGCCGATTCCCGATCGTGCCCATTCCCAAGGGCGGGGTGGTGGGGCGGGGCCCATCTACCCCGCCTCATACACCCGCCCCTTCCACTCTACCCGATGTCCGCGCACGATGGCGGCGCAGGCGATGCGCGCAACGACGGCCGAGCCCAGTGGGAAGGCCATCGCGTAGAGCGGGGAGAGGTGCGTGACCACGACGTATCCGGCCGCGCGCCAGAGCAGCATGGCCACGACGCAGAGTGCGGCCCAGAGCAGGAGATCATCCGGCAGCGGCCAGAGCAGCCGCGCGAGCAGGACGATCACCGGAACGAGTGAAGCGACCGGAATGGCCAGCAGTCCCGCGGGCAGAAGAGCCCGGCCGACACTCCCGAACGGCGCCGCGTCGAGTCCGCCCGCGTACATGTTCTTGCGCCACCCACCCACAATCTCCGGCAGCGAGGCATACATGCGCGTGGCGAGATGGCGCAGCCCGAGCACGAGCTCGGTGCGTTTCCCTCTCCGGAAGAGCAGCTGCGCCAGAGCAAGATCCTCGGCGACCTTGCGACGCACCGCGGCGTGGCCGTCAACGGCGTAGTACGTCGCGGGCGTGATCATCATGAACTGGCCATTCGCGATCTTGTCCGCCGCGCGCGGCGAGCGGTTCACGGCGCCCGGGCCACCGTAGCGCATGGCGAGGATGGCGAAGACCTCAGGCTGCACGACACGCTCCCAGAACGTCCCCATCTCCTGGCGTCCCGCGACGCTCAGGAAGTCGAGCGACCGCGCGCGCATCGCGTTCACGCCTCGTGTGAGCAGCTCGGGGCCGTGCGCGGTGTCGGCATCGGTGAAGCAGTAGAGCGACCCGCTGGCCTCGTGCACGCCCTGCACGCACGCCCACTGCTTGCCGAACCAGCCCTCGGCGAGCGGCGCCGACTGCAGCACGCGCACCCGCGCGTCGCGCGCGGCAATGTCGGCCACGATCGCGCCGGTGTCGTCCTCGCTGCGGTCGTTCACGACGATCACCTCGAAGCGCGGATAGCGCGACGCGAGAATCGCCTGCAGGCAGGTCGCGATGTTGGCGGCCTCATTGCGCGCCGGAACGATGATGGAGACGAGTGGCGGGTCGTCCGGCGGATCGGGTGATTCATCGTCGAGCGATGGCGAGCCGTGCATGCGGCAGACGACGAGCAGTGGTGCGGCCAGCCAGGGCAGCGCAAAAATGTACGGCCAGACGGTCATGGATCGGCCGCGGCGGCGAACGCGGGCGCCGCTTCCGGCGCCGTGGCCCGCCGCGCCACGATCGTGGCGGCCGCCATGTCGCCCGTCACGTTCACTGTGGTGCGGAACATGTCCGGAATGGTGTCGGCGCCCAGCAGAATGCCAATTCCCGACACGGGCACACCGGCCGCGAGCATCACCGGCACCATCGCGATGATGGAGCCGCCCGGGATGCCTGGGATGCTGAAGCTCGTGAGTACGACCGTGACAACGACCGTGGCCAGTTGCGCGGGGCCCAGCGACACGCCGTACAGCCGCGCGATGAACATCACGCCGAAGGTGAGCCCGACGGCCGCGCCCGCGCGAAACAGTGACGCGGCCAGCGGGAGAAAGAAGCTCGACACTTCGGCGGGAAGTCCGAGCCGTCCCGCCGCGCTGTCCATCATGACGGGCAGCGAGGCCAGCGACGACCGCGAGCTGAAGGCCACGGCCTGCGCGGGCGCCGACGCACGCGCGAACGCGCCAAGCGACACGCGTCCCACCAGCGCCGCCGCGGGATAAAGCAGCCCGATGCCGAAGAGTGCGGCGAGCAGTGACACCACCACGATGTAGAACACGATGGCGCCCGCGGCGGACACGCCGAGTCGTGCCGCCAGCGGGAGCGCAAGCGCGAACACGCCGAGCGGCGCGACGATGAGCACCCAGCGCACGAGCACGAGCATGGCGTCGAACACGCTCTGGAAAAAGGCGGTCACGCCGGCGCGCCGCTGCTCGGGGAGTCGAAGCAGCGCGATCCCGAAGGCGAGCGCAAAGATGATGAGCGGGAGCATGGCGCCGTCGCTCGCGGCCCGCACGGGATTCACCGGCACCAGCGACACGAGCCACTGACTGAACGACGGCAACTGCTTCGCGCCTTCCTGCACTGTCGCGGTTGCCG
>JBOHTE010000131.1:0-2327 GCA_050733555.1 Gemmatimonadaceae bacterium
GCGCTGACGTGCGGCATTGCCCGACACGTCAGCCGCACAAACGCCATGCCGCATCGCGCGCATTCCCCGACTGACCGCGGCTTCACACACTGGCATTCTGCAGGCACGAGCCAGCAGTCAGTCGGCTCGAATGACTTCAACACTTGTCTCGAGCGGAGATCGCGTCATGCGTACACGAATCGGCAGCCTCACCAGAACAGCGCTTCACGTCGCACCAGCCGTGGTGATCGTTCCACTGCTCGCGGCGTGGGCCACCACGCGCACCACGCGCGCCGCACTCACCGTGCAGCCGGAGAGCAGAGTGTGGGTTGACGGCACGTCGTCCGTGCGCCCCTGGCATTGCACTGCCAGCGGCTTCGACGCGAAGATCGGCACCGTGAGCGTCGCCGCGGTGAACGGCGTGCTCGCGGGCGACAAGACCGTGACGACGGTGGATTTCACAATCCCGATTTCCGGCATGGACTGCAATCACAACAACACGATGAACGAGCACATGCGCAAGGCGCTCAAGGCCGAGGACCATCCGGCGATCGTGTTTCACCTCACGTCGTACGAGCTGGCCCGGGGCGACAGCGGACTGAAGGCGACTCTCACGGGAAACCTGGAGCTGGGCGGCGCGGAGAAGCCCGTCACGATCGACGCGACGGTCGCCGCCGACAGCGTGGGCGGCATGCGCATGAAGGGAACGCTCCCGATTCACATGAAGGAGTTCGACCTCAAGCCGCCGAAACTGATGCTCGGCGTGATGAAGGTGAACGAGCTGGTGACCGTCGGCTTCGATCTGCTGCTGAAGGACTGAGACGCGAGCACACGGCAGGACTACTCACGCGGCGGCGCTGATCGCACCGCTCGCCATCACAGGGAGAGCGACACCATGAAACCCATTACAGTGTTCCGGCTCGTGTCCACCGCGGCGCTGCTGAGTGCCGCCGCGGTACCGGCACAGCAGGTGGCCAGCAATCAACCCGCGCCGGCGAATGATTCGACGCCTGCCGCGGCCACGACGGGCAAGTCCACCGCCGGCAGCGCGAGCACCATGCGCACGATCAAGACCCAGTACTTCCGCCCGACCGACAAGCGTGGCATCGACATGTTCGAGACACCCAAGGTCGCCGGGGCGCCTTTCACCGGATTCAACCTCGACTTCGGCGGTGCGTTCACACAGCAGTTCCAGGCGCTCCGGGATCGCAATACGGCCGCGCCGCGCTTCGTGGACACCGTCAATGTCAATCAACTGATGCCCATTGGCACTGGCTTCAACAACTCGACGGCGAATCTCTATCTCAACGCGCAGCTCGCGCCCGGCATTCGCGTCGCACTCACGAGCTACCTGTCGTCGCGGCATCACAACGAGACGTGGGTGAAGGACGGCTATCTGCTCGTGGATGAATCGCCAATTCACTCCGAGCTGCTTGACAACCTGATGCAGTTCGTCACGATTCGCGTCGGGCAGTTCGAGGTGAACTACGGCGACGCGCACTTCCGGCGCAGCGACAATGGGAATGCGCTGTACAATCCGTTCGTCGGCAATCTGATCCTCGATGCGCTCACGACGGAGATCGGCGGCGAAGTGTACCTCCGCGCCAGCGACTTCATGGCCATGGGCAGCATCACGAACGGCGAGAGCCATGGACTCGTGACCCAGCCATCCAGCAAGTCGCCAGCGTTCATCGGCAAGCTCGGCTACGACCGGCAAGTGAATCCCGATCTGCGCGTCCGGCTCACCGGCTCGGTGTTCTCGCAGCAGCGCTCGTCCAGCCAGTCGCTGTACGCCGGCGATCGCGCGGGATCGCGGTTCTACTTCGTGATGGAAAACACGAATGCGACGGAATCGGGGAATTTCACGTCGGGGCTGATCAATCCGGGATTCGGCAGCAAGGTCACGTCGTTCATGGTGAATCCGTTCGTGAAGTATCGCGGACTCGAACTGTTCGGCGTGGCCGAGCATGCGGCGGGACGCACGACCGCGGAGACGAGCAACCGCACCTGGAATCAGTACGACGGCGACGTGGTGTACCGCTTCCTGGCTGATGAGAAGCTGTTCGTGGGCGGGCGGTACAACGTGGCGAAGGGAGACCTGCTGGGCATCGCCTCGCCCGTGAAGGTGGACCGCTCCGAGATGAGCGGCGGGTGGTTCGTCACCGGAAATGTCATGCTCAAGGGAGAATACGTATCACAGTGGTATCACAATTTCCCGGTAACGGACATCCGGAACGGCGGCCGGTTCAACGGGTTCATGATGGAGGGCGTCGTGGCGTTCTAGCAGAAGGGAGGGGGCAGTTGGGAGCAAAAACGGGCAAACGGGGCCAAAGGGGCAGCCCATGGGC
>JBOHTE010000132.1:0-1946 GCA_050733555.1 Gemmatimonadaceae bacterium
CATCAGCTCGGGCCGGCGCAGATCGAGATAGCGGTGGCGCAGACGCTGCTCCTCGGCGGGAAGCGGTTCGCCTCGCGTCCGGGCCACCGGAATGGCGGGGGTGGTCGCCGGCCCCAGGACGCGCAGCGCACGGGCCTTGATCTCCACGTCGCCCGTGGCGAGGGCAGTGTTCCGTCCCTCGGGCGGGCGGGCTACCACCTCTCCCTCGACGAGCACGACACTTTCGCGACCCACCGCGGCCGCCAGTTCGAGCGTCTCGACTCCGACGACGGCGGGGTCGAACGATGCCTGGATGATGCCGTCCCGGTCACGTAGGTCGAGAAAGACGTGCCCGCCCAGATTGCGCTTGCCGTGCACCCAGCCGCCCACGCGCACGACGGTGCCGACGTCCGTGGACCGCAAGGCTCCGCAGCGGTGCGTCCGCATCGTGGTCGCCGCGTGATCCGTGCGCGTCATATGTCGCTCCGCTCGCGGCGCAGCAGAAACGTCGCCGCGCCGGCGAGCGCGCCCGTGCTGTCGGCGAGCCAGTCATACACGTCCATCGAACGACCTGGTATGAATTGTTGATGCCATTCGTCCGCCGCACCAAAGCACACAACGCCCGCGAGAACAAGCACGACACGTCCCGCATACGGCGCGCGCGCGGCGACCGCACGCGTGAGGAGCCACGCGAAGATCGCGTACATGCACAGATGAACGGCCTTGTCCAGATGCGGAATGCCGATGCCCGGCAGATCGCGGCCCGGAATGGAGGTGAGGATGAGTATGAACGCCGCCCAGAGCACGGGCGGCACCCATCGTCGGACGCTCACGCAGCCTCCGACGCCCGGACGACGCGCAGGAACTCTTCGGCGGACTCGGCCGCCAGCAGCCCGGACCGCAAGGATTCACGACGCAGGAGCCGGGAGATGCGGCTCAGCGCCTTGACGTGCGCGCCCGCGGCGCTCTCGGGACCCACGAGCAGGAAGAACAGCTGGACGGGCTTGCCATCCAGCGCGTCGAAGTCGATCGGCGTTCGCGAGACACCCGCAGCGAGCACCAGCTGGTCGACATCGGGGGTCTTGCCATGGGGGATGGCGACGCCGCCGCCGATTCCCGTGCTCAGCACTGTCTCGCGTTCCCGGACGGAGGCCAGTACCGCGCTCGTGTCCATGTCCGCGCGAGCCGGCGCAACCAGGCGCACAAGCTCTTCCAGTACCTCATTTTTCGTGCGGCTGTCGAGCGGTACCTTCACTCGCTCCGCCGACAGCAGCTCAGACAGAAGCACAACGGCCCCGTGTGATGTGGCAGAATAGACAGACATTAATGTCCGCGCCTGGCGCCCGGAAGCAGAGCCGGCCGCATACTGCGTCCTCCGACGGAATCCATCTTCATGCGAGTCTTGAATTTAACATCCGGCCTGTCCGCGGGCCACATGGCCGGTCGGCGCGACATAGATTTCGCCTCGTGAACGCACCCGTCAATCTCCTCAATCTGCTTCCGGCGGACGCCGAGCGCGTCCTGCGCGAGTTCGCGCTGGCGCAGGGCGAGCCAGCGTATCGGGGTACCCAGGTCGTGCAGCACCTCTGGCGGAATCCGGTAGAGGAGTTCGCGCAGATCACGACGCTGCCCGCGGGCTTTCGTCAGCGGCTGGCGGAGCACTTCAGCATGCCTCGACTGAACGTGCTGGCGCGGCAACGCTCGCGCGACGGCACGCAGAAGTTTCTCTTCAGCCTGCCCGATGGTCAGGGCATCGAGGCGGTGGCGATTCCGGAGGAGAATCGGACGACCCTGTGCATTTCGTCTCAGGCCGGGTGCGCGCTTCGCTGCGCCTTCTGCGCCACCGGGCGCATGGGGTTCCAGCGCAATCTCGATGTCTGGGAGATTGCGGCGCAGGTTCGCGAAATGCGCCTCGTCGAGTCGCCCGTCAGCGTGACGAATGTGGTGTTCATGGGCATGGGGGAGCC
>JBOHTE010000133.1:0-1896 GCA_050733555.1 Gemmatimonadaceae bacterium
CCCGTACAGGGTGAACAGCGCCACTCAGCGCGACGTCTGCGGTTCTCCCTGCGAACCAAAGTTGTAGCGCATGGATACCTGGAAGCGGCGTGGCAGAATCGGCCGTGCCAGGAAGATGCCGGTTCCACCTGTGGTCTGCAGTCGCGGATTCCCCTCTTCGAGTCCCTCATCCATGAACGCGTTGAGGAGATTGAGATTGACCGTGATGCCCTGGTTCGGCATGAGGAACGACAGGCCATAGTTGAAGTAGCTGTACGATGGCAGAGCGGTCCCTACGGTCACGTCCACAAATCGTGAACCCACCCAGTGCCAGTCGGCCGTCGCGCGAACTCGCTGCGCAAACGTGTAGGACCCCGACAGATTGCCGATGGAGGCGGGCACGCCATTGAGGCGGCTGCCGATGTCAGCGCCGGCTCCCGAACCGAGTTCCGCGCGGAGGAACGTGCCACTGCCCCGGAGCTGCAAACCGGGAATCGGATCCGCGAGCAGCTCGAGTTCCACGCCGTACGACTTGTTCTCAGGCGACGTCACGATGATCCACGTTGACGCGCCCGTGGTGGAATCAATGACGAGCCCCTGGCTGACGATGTTCTTGAGCAGCGTGTAGAATCCGTCCACGGTGAAACCGATCGGACCCGCAATACCCTTCACACCGCCTTCGACGGATCTCACTTCGCGCGACGCGAAGAGGTCGATCTGCTGCTGCGCCTGCGCCTGGAGAAACTCATCCAGCGCGGGCATCTTGTAGCCACGCGACGCCGAGGCGTAGAGCGAGAGATTGTCCTTGAGCGCGTAATTCAATCCGAGCGAGCCTGCCCAATCGGTCATCCCCTTGCTGAAATGGCGGAAGCTGCCGTTTCCCCATGTCTCATTGTCGTACGGGGTGTTCGGGTTGCCGTCGAGGTCGACCGTGGACGTGTTCTCCGAGCTCTGCACATAGCTGTCGTGCTCGATGCGCGCACCGAGATCGGCGCGGAGCCGGTCCGTGAGCTGCACGTTGGCGCCCAATACGCCGGAGAATACCGAGGTCTGTCCCGATCCGTTGGTGTACCCCGACATGTAGTTGAGAAAGCCGTTCTTCGTGATCGCGGTGGGCGTGCCACCGGGCGTGGTGACCACGGCATCGAGAAACTTCGGATTGTTCGCGACGTCCGTGAGCACCTGCGTGAAGAACCAGTGGTTGTCCTGTGTGTAGTTCGCGAAGTACGCGCCCGCTGAGATCGTGCTCTTTCCGACCTCCTTGCGGATCTGCAACTGATCCTGGAACGCCGAGAGCGGCTTGGCGACGTGAATGTCCTGGCCCGGCGCGACGAGACCGTTCGCGGTGCTGAAGGGGAGTGGGTGTCCCTCGGCGTCGAAGTGGTTGGTGTACGTGAGTCGAATGGTGCTCCCAGCGGGAAGGCCCAGCGCCGCCTGTCCCTTCGATCCGGTGATATAGTCCGCGACGGACATTGCATTCGACGGCACGAGCGCGTTCCACTCCTGGTTGTCGTGCATCACCTGCGCGCTGTTGCGCAGATGCCAGTCGTTCGGCAGATCGAATGCCGCATCGGCGGTGAACCACGACGCATCGGTGCGCAGTCCGTCGCCCAGCGGCAGCGTCAGCGATCCGTTCGGCGTCGGCACGCTGAGATCGAGCGCCTCATTGGTATTCATGGACCCATAGGCACCGAACCCCGGCACGAACTGCGGATGCGCTGCGTTTTCGAAGGGCAAATCGAGAATGAACTGATTGCGGTCGTTGATCACCTTGGCCGAGAAGCGCACGTACCCGTTGTCGAGCTGTCGGGTGATGTTGGCCTTGAACTGGCCGCCGCGAATGCCCGGGAAGCCCGGATCGCGCACCCCATGGTCGTAGCGGTAGAAGCCGCCGACGTTGAAGCGCCAGTCGTCGCC
>JBOHTE010000134.1:0-3952 GCA_050733555.1 Gemmatimonadaceae bacterium
CGCTACTGCCGCTCCAGACCGTGCGGCGGACGGTCGAGAGGTCGCAGTTCACTTCATCGCCCGAGTTGCCGGCCCCGGTCTGGTCACTGCACCAGCGCCGGGCGCGGACCCACACCCGGCGCCCCAGGGCGTCGTAGCGATATTCCTCGAAGGCGGTGTGGCCAAGCATGTAGGTGCCGCCCCCGCTCCTCGCATCGGCCGCCACGAGGCGGCCATCCAGGGCGTAGTAGGAGACGCGCTCGGTGTACTGCGTGGGACTGCCGGCGCTCACCGTGAGGGTCGCATGCAGGTTCCCGGCGGCGTCGTAGGCCAGCGTATCGGTGCGACTCCCATCCAGCGTCTCGCCCTTGAGGCGGCCGCTCGTGGCGTCGTAGTGCGCCGTGTGGGTGCCCAGCGAGGAGAAGCCGCCCGTTCTCGTGCCGCTGTAGGGCGTGGCCCACTGATCGACGCTCTGCCGCGTGAGCCAGTTGCCCAGGGGATCATAGGTGGTGGACTCCGTGGCCACATACTGGACATAGGGACTCTCGCTCACGGCTTCGTTGTCACTCACGATCAGTTGCCCGAGCCCGGTGTAGGTGGCGGTCATGGTCGAGGGATTGAGCAAGTCCTCGCCCAGGTTGGCGCTGTCCGAGCCGGTCAAGACGCGCCCCTCGGCGTCGACCGTGTAGCTGGCGGCCCGGAGGAGGGTCGAGAGCCCGCTCTTGTCCTGGTGCGTCAGGAGCGCGCCGTCGGCCGTGTAGGTGCGCGTCTCATGCAGCGGGGTGGGCGTGGGCCCATCGGGGGCGGCCATCCCCATGGCCGTATAGAGGCTCACCTCACCCCAGGGCGTGTACTGGTACTGGAAGGTCTCGCCGGGCAGGAGGCCGTCAATCTCCGCGAGCCGGCCCGTGCCGTTGGCGCCCGTGTCATACGTGTAGCGAATGGTGTCCACCACCGTCCGCGCGTGGCCCGAGAGGAGGAGCACGGCCGCCAGGGTCTCGGTCTGGACCCGGGGGGCCAGTTGCGGCGGCACGACGAGCGTGGTCAGGCGGCCGGCCAGGTCGTAGGCCGAGCGCGTGGTGTAGACGTGGTGCGTGAAGTCGCCGCCTGCATTCAGGGCCTTGAGGGTGCGGAGCGAGTCGGTCTCGGTGGCGAGGGCGCCGTTGGCGAAGTAGGTGCGCGCGATGCGGGCGTCGCCGTTGTTGGCGTGCGTCAGGCGCCCGGCGGTGGCGCCGAGGGAGTCGTAGACAAAGGTCGCGGTGTCGGCGAGCGCGGTATAGCCGGTGCGCCCGGTGACGTTCCGGTAGAGGGGGTAGGGGTAGCGCCAGACCGAACTGAGACTGTCGTGGCCCACGCCAATGTGCTCCGCGGGATAGATGTATTCGGGCACGATCCGCTTCCGGAGCCGGTGGAGCTTGTCGTAAGTCTGCCGGATGGTACGACTGGTGTCGCTCCCGCCCAGGCGCGTGAAGATTTGGTCGGCGTCGCCCACGCTGTTGTAATGCGTCGAGTCGGTCTTCCCATCGGGCGCCGTGGTGCGCACCGCGCGACTCGCCCAGTCGAAGCCCGTGCGCGTGGTGAGCGCGTTGATGTTGGCCGGATTGGGATTCATCGTGCGCGTCACCGCCGTATCGCGCCCCAGGGCGTCATAGGCCATGGTGACCGTCACGGTCTGGGAGGCCACGCCGTGCTGCGTGGGGCCCGTGGTGCGCGTGGTCACCACGCGGTCCATCACGTCGTACGCCGTGGAGTCGACGACGCCCAAGGGCGAGGTGGTGCGGATCACGCGGCCCAGAGTATCCGAGAGCATCGTCGTGACCGCGCCCCCCGGACTCGTGACCGTCTTGGGATTGCAGCGAGTGTCATAGACCACCGAGTCGCTCGGCGTCAGGGGAGCCGTCAGGGCGCGCACCATCTGACAGGTGGCGTCATACCGGTACGTCGTTTCGTAGATGGCACTCGTGTCGGTCACGGCCTCGCTCAGCCGGTTGCCGGTCGCGGTGTCATAGGTGGCGCGCCAGACCTCGCCCGTGGGGCCCGTGACGCGAGTCAGCTCGTCGAATTTGTTCTCATAGGCGTAATGGCTGATGGCGCTGCTCCCGCCATAGGGGGCAATCGCCGTATCGGTCACGAGGCGCCCCGATTCGTCAAAGGCCGCGCCCGTGGTGTAGCCCGAGGGGGCCACGACCCGAGTGGCCAGCGCCGGCCAGCGCGTGTCGGCCCGCGTGATGGTCGTCACTTCGCCGATCGCATCGCGGATCGTCACGGGCTGGCCAAAACGATCCAGACTGACGATCGTGGTATCGGCCCCCGGCGTGATCACCTTGCTCACGACCGTGGCGGGGTCCACCACCGCACCTCCGGTCAAGCCCGCGAGCTCCGCCGGCTGGAAACTGGTCACCAGGGAGTGCGAGGCATCGGTCGGCACGGTTACCGCGGCCAGCGTGTTCGCCGCGCCGTAGCTCACGGTCGTGCGGTGGCCCAACACATCGGTCACGGTGTCCACCAGCCGGCTCGTCCCGAGGTAGCCAAAGTGGACCTTGGTCCCATCCAACTCCGTGATCGAATCCACCCGGGCCGGCGACTGGGACTCGTAGACCGTCACCGTGCGCGCGCCACTCGGCCCCGGCGGCGCCGTCACACTCGAGAGGTGCCCGCTCGTATAGGTGAACTTCCAGCTCAGGTGCGCCGTATCGGGCGGCACCCGGAGACTGTCCAGCCGGCCGCTCGACCAGTAGAAGTGCGTGGTCTGCCCCAGGCGGTTGACCGTGGCCACGTGCTCGCCGGCCGCGTCGAACTGGATCTGCAACCGGCCCCCGGCCCAGCGCGTGTAGGTCCCGGTCGTGGTGTTTCGGGTCAGGCTGTCCGGCCCGTCGAGCGAGTCGGCCACGAAGGTCTCCGTCGTGCCCACCTGGTGCGCCAGGCGATACACCCGCGCACTGCCGTCGCCCGCGACCCAGAGGCGCTGGGTCGTGTCCGTGGGGAAAGAGAGCTGCTCCACGCCGGCCAGCGACCAGCCCGACCCGAAGGCACTTGAGCCCCGCGCCAGGACAATGGCCGTTCCGCTGAGACTCCGCGTCGTCTGGTGACCGCTGATCGTCGCCGTCAATTGCAGGGTGAAGGGCAAGGCGGTGGCCGCGTCGGAGAGCGCGAGCCCCGTGCAGCGGGCCACCACGCGGCGCACGCCGCCCGTGGGCCAGCCACTGGTCGTCCACGACTGGGCGCACGCCGGGTGGGTGCCCAGGGTCAGGGTCCCGATGAGCGCCGTGGGGGCCGTGAGCCCGCTCTTCAAGTGCACATCGACGCCCAGGCGGAACTCGGCCGCCCCGGGCGCCGCCGCCGTCTGGCTCGTGTAGAGCAAGACCGGCGTCCGCACCTTGGCCATGCTCCGGGCACCCGGCAGGGCGTGCATGAGGCGGAGATCGCCACAGACCGAGGCGCCCGGGCCCGCCGCCACGGTGAGACACGTCGAGCGCTCGATGGCCGAGGGGCTCGTGGCCAGCGTCGCGTAGAGCGAATCGCTCGTGTTGGGTACGGTCACCCGCGCAAAGCCCGTGCTCCGGTTTGTCGTGGGCCCCGTCACCACGCTCGCCACCACGGTCACGCCCCCGGTGCCCCCCGTCGTGCCGCTCGCCGTGTGGTAGGCCACGCGTGCATTGACCGGCGTATTGAGACTCGACACCACCACGCTGTCGGGCCCCGTGCACGTGGTCACGGGCGTGGCACAGGTCCGGGTCAGGTGATACGTCACCGGGGCCGTGTGGCCCACATCCGTGACCGTGAAGGTGACCGCCGTATCGATCCCGGCCGGCATCGTGAGCGCTGCCTCGGCTGGACTCACCGCCACCGCCTTGGAGACGGGTTCGATGGCGACTACGCCGGAGTCCGTGGTCCCGGTGGTGCTGGCCAGGAGATCCACAGTCCCCGCGTAGCCCGCCGTCCCGCTATTGATCGGTACGGTGACGGGTTGCTC
>JBOHTE010000135.1:0-2389 GCA_050733555.1 Gemmatimonadaceae bacterium
TCCCAGACCAGTCGGCGAAGCTCATCCGGGCGCTCGCAACCGTGAAACAGATGATGACGGAGCGCCCCGATGCGGCGTCCGCGCTTCAGCCCTTCTTCGATCATCTCGCCCAGCTCGACGAGCGAGCGAAGCAAGATCGAAAGGACATCGATAAGGGGATTGCCGAAAGCGAGAAGGCGCTCGCTGCGTGCGATGCGATCGATCAGGCCACGCAGGCACTCAAGGCGGTGCCGCAAATGATCTCGATTGCACGGCGGCCATACGACTTCGCCGTCGCCTTTTTCACGAACATGGCCGCCTCGGTCGCGCCCCCGGGGGCGGCAGGATCGATCGCGGCCGCCGGCACGATGGCGGCTGGACTACCGAAAGCGGCGGGGCAAACGACGGAGTCGCTGGCGGAAAATGAGATCGAGCTCGGATCGGAAAGCGAGATCGCCGAGCGACTCGTCGAGCGCATTCCCGAGTCGGTGCGGAGCACGCCGGGATACAAGTTTGTCGTCGCCGAATCGAAGCGCTTTCTGCCCACCATGGTTGATGGCCTGGGCGAGCGCAACGGCTCGCTCCATCTCTTCAACCAGGTGAGCCAGCTCGCCGGCGACATCGCGGCCTACGCCAACGATCAACTGTTCGCGCAGTACTGCGAGAAGTTCGAGGGCCCGTTCACGGCGACTATGGAAGCACATTTTTTCAGTAAGCCGCAGCCCGATGGCCGCACCCCTGAGTGGTGGAGCTACACCACGACGATCGCTGGGACAATGGTCCTGCGATATCCGAAGAGCGCCGCGGGAAAGGCGGTGGCACTGAGTGGGCAGATCGAAGGCGGAGCAAGGCGGTTCACGTACAAGGAAGACGTCTTCGATTCAGATCTCTTTGGAAAGATGGCCAAGGGCGGAAAGGTCTACGTCATCGACGTCCCCCCGGCCGCTACCGATCACGCAAGCGGGGGTTTGGTCAACTCGCTGACCTCGCCGACTGCCTTCTTCATCCCCGTCACCGGTCACTTCGCGAACGGTGCGATCTCGCTCACGCTCGGCGATGCGCGAACGGACTTCAACGCAGCGTACACGAAGGCGCATACCGTCTACGCGGTGGTCGCGCCATCGACGCTGATGCTCCCCATCTACGGCCACTTCAGCCTGCCGTACAAGGACGCGCACTGGATCGTGTACAGCGCGATGGACTTCAAGGACGGCGCGCCGATGCTCACCGTCTCGAGCGGAGCACACACAATGAAGGTCGATCGTGTTTTCGATACGCGACATCCGGGATCGCAGAACCTCGGCCACTACACGATGCACCTGACGTTGTGCAATCCCGGGTGCAGCAAGTGAGGCGCGCATGGCAGGCGGCCGTAGCGTGCGTGGCCGTGACGGGGATGACGTCCAGCCACGTGCCTCGAATTCCCCTAATCAAGGACCTCACGATCTGGCGCGCCCAGCGCGGCGGGCCGACGCAGGGCGACTACGAGGGATCGATTCGTGTGGATGCAGTGAACGCCGAGTCGGTGACGCTCATCTCGAGCGGGTTGGGCGTCGAGATCGATACGCGAATGGCGCGCACCACGATGCGCAACGCGCGCACCTATCGCGAGGTGTGGACGACTGCCGATCCGGAGGTCATCGCCGGTGCGACCAGCATGATGGTGTCAACGGCGTTGCTCAGCGAGTTGGCGACAAAAGGGATGACGAAGATGACGATCATTCCCCAGGCCGGCAGCGGCAAGAGTGGGTCGATGCTCGATCAGATGGGCGTGATCGCCAAGGCTGTATTCTCGGACAGCACATCCACGGGCACCCCGTACACGGGGACGCTCCGTCGCATCGAGCCCGGGGCCGTTCCCTTCGCGATCCTGATCAACGGACATTCTTCCTCCGTCGCCGCCATTCACGCGCGCGGGATGGTCGTCGTCGAAGGCGACTCGATGAACATCGAGCTCTACATCCTCGACGATCCATTGCTCCCTCTCGTTCTGCAATCCGGCGCGGTAGGCGGCGAGGGTGGTCGCGTCATCAGGATCACGTACCCCGATTCCGCCGCGCGCTCGGAGCTCGAGCAGCAGCTCGCCAGCAAGCGGCCGGCCGAGGTGTACGACATCTATTTCGACTACAACGAGGCGACGATCACGCCGCAATCCGATGGCGCCCTTCGCGACATCGCGGAGATCATGCGCCGACATCCCGCCTGGCGGCTCGACATCGTCGGACACACCGACAGCATCGGCGGTTCCGGATCCAGCAACATGGCATTGTCCGCTCGGCGCGCAACGGCTGTCGGCCATATACTCACGAGCCGCTACGGAGTTGTCACGGGCAGGCTCACGACGCGGGGCGCGGGCGGTGGCCAGCCCATCGCGACGAACTCGACGCTGGAAGGGCGTGCGAAAAACCGT
>JBOHTE010000136.1:0-5377 GCA_050733555.1 Gemmatimonadaceae bacterium
GTTGATTGGCGCGGCGCTGACTCACGTCGTGGCAGTGGCCGCGGGCGCGCTGCTCGCCGCCCGGATGCTGCCATCGTTCAGCCGGCGATTCCATGGGCGCGAGCGGCCAGCGCTGCTGGCGGTGGCATATGCCGTGACGGTCATGTTCTGGAGTTGGCGACCGTTCCGGTTGCAGGTCGACGCGCCCTCCATGGCGGAACAGTTCAGCGCCATCCACCTCGTGCCGCTCATGGCGCTGTCCGCGCGTTTCGATCTGTTCACCGTGACCGACATCATCGCGCAGTTCCTGCTCTTTCTGCCGCTGGGCGCACTGGTTGCGGTGTGGCCGGTGCGCCGCGCCGGATGGCTGCGCGGCATGTGGCCCGTGGTCTACCTCTCGGTGGTACTGGAATTCGGAAAGATCGTCGTGGCGGAGCGCTTCCTGGATGTGACGCACGTGCTCATCCAGTGCGCGGGAGCCGGTATCGGGTGGGCGCTCGTGCGGCGGGCGGGATTCGAGCAGTATGGTGAAATCCTGCCGGCGACGACTCGGACTGACGCCCCACTCCCCGCGGATGTCCCGGTTGGAAACGCACGAGGCCGCCCGGACTGGGGCGGCCTCCGTCGCAAGATGCGGCGAATCGTCAGACGGGGAAGTGCTCGCTAGTCTCCCTCATACTCAAAGGTGAGTGCATCCGCTTCACGGAACGTGTCCAGGAACTCATCCAGCCGGTTGATCGCGCCGCGGGCGTGGTCGGTGACGGGTTCGATCGAGATGCTGATCGCGCGCAGCACACCCTCCGGCCAGTCGGGCATCGCGAGTCCGGCGATCAGCCGTTGCAGCCTGGTCCCGAACCGGGCCAGCAGTTCGTGCGCGGCCGGGTTGAGGACATCCAACGGGAAATCGAGGTCGCGCGTCACGAGATCGCCCGTCTTCGTGTCGCGCCACGCTTCATCTCCCACCGCTCCACGCTCGGGCCAGAGGCCGAGGTGGCGGAACGCACCCACGTAGTCGCCGGCTGCGCGATGGCTCTCCATCGCCGCGGCAAGGGCCAGGGCAAGCGATTCGGTACGAGGCGTCCCATAGAGCGTGACGACATCTCGAGCCCGTCGTTCCGGCGACAGCACCGCGGGAACGGAATCCACTCGCGCGAGGACCGGCGACTGCTCAGGGCTTTCCTCGAGCATCACCAGGAAATCCATTGTCCCTCCCAACAGGGTGAAACTGCCATGGGCGCGCATCCGCACCCGGGGGACCGAGCGTCTCCACTGCGCAGAGCGCAAGAGCGGGGCCGTTCGATGTTCGTGCATCCTCCAACGCTCCAACACACGGAGACAGTGAAAGTTCCCGGAACGTATAGCTGTTTCGTGCACGACTGAGAGGTGATGCATGTCACGGTTTCGCCACATCTGCTGTGGCGCCCGACTTGCTATCGTTGCTCTCAGGCAACGGTGGCGGCGACGGTGCGTGTGGTGCGGCCAACCCCGTACCGATCGCCAGGGCTATCGCCATGACAAGGTACAGCGCTACCATCTCACCATGCGTCAGCAGTTGGTCGAGGCCGGGAGCTACCCGACTGGGGAGGATGAAGTGATTGCACAGGAAGGAAACGGCGGCCACGACGAGCGCCGCGCCGAAGAGCGGAATCCCGCGCAGCCGGCCCGCGGGGATCGCGAGGACGATGCCCCAGATCACCATGGCGACAATGAGAATCAGGACGCCGGTGAGCGTGATCGCGGCGCGGAACTCATCGAGCAGCAGGGCGCGCGTGCCATAGGCCACATGCGCGATGGAGTTGAGCGGCTGAAAGATGGCGCCATGTGCACGTCCGAATCCCATGAGGACGCCTGCGAGTGCCGCCGCAGCGACGAGCCCCGCCCACACTCCCTGATACACCCGTTCGCGCAGCATCGCGGTAAGAAAAGGCAGGACGGCGCGCGGTACAAGGGGAGTGCTTGGCAGCCACGATTTCAGCCGTTATATAAGAGCCTCCATGACTGAGCCTTCGAACGACGGGACGACCGTACTGGTCATTGACGACGATCTGGACCTGCTCGCGGTGTTGAACCGTATTCTCGAGCGGGAAGGATACACGGTGCGCAGCGCCAAGGACGGTGAAGAGGGATTGCATGCCGCGCTCGACCATGCGCCCGACCTCATTATTCTCGATCTCGGTCTTCCGCGCATGAGCGGCGTGGACGTCGCGCGCGAGCTGCGCTCGCGCGGATTTCTCACGCCAATGCTGATGCTCACGGCACGCGGCTCGGTACCGGATCGCGTGAGCGGGCTGGACGCGGGCGCGGACGACTACCTCGCCAAACCGTTCGACTTCGCCGAGCTCCTGGCTCGCGTGAAAGCGCTGCTGCGCCGGTCCGCACTCACCGCCGAGAGCGCCGTGATGCGGGTGGACGACCTCTCGGTGGATCCCATTTCGCGCCACGTGGAACGCGGCGGCCAGCGCATCGAGCTCACGCAGAAGGAATACGCGCTGCTCGAATACCTCATGCGCAACATGGGCCGGGTGGTGTCGCGACAGATGATCAGCGAGAACGTCTGGCACCAGCCGCTGGACCCGCTCACGAACGTCGTGGACGTGTACATCAACTATCTGCGCCGGAAGATCGACCGCGAGCAGGGGCGGCCCCTCATTCACACCGTACGCGGGAGCGGGTACGTGCTGAAAGCGGAAAGCTGACGACCGTCGGCTGTTAGCTTTCAGCATGAACCTCCGGGACCGATTTCGCTCGGCGCTCTCGTTCGCCGAGTTCCTGGCGGCTGCCACGAAGAACGTCGAGCTCTGGCGCGATCTCTACCGCCTGAGCGTCGTGCCGGCGGCGGCGGCGGCCCGCGTGCATGCGTTCGGAGTGGAGCGGCACCTGCTGATCCTCGCGGAGGACTGGTGCGGCGACGCGGTGAACACCGTGCCCGTGATCGTGCGCCTTGCCGAGGCATCCGGGACGCTCGATGTACGCCTGCTTGGGCGTGACAGCAATCCAGAGCTCATGGACAGCCATCTCACGAACGGGTCGCGTTCGATTCCGCTCGTCATGGTGCTCGACGAATGCTTCGATGAGATCGCCCGCTGGGGGCCAAGGCCCCACGAGCTGCAGAGCTGGCTGCTCGCCACGGGGCTCGGGATGGAGACGACACCACGCTACCGGCACGTCCGCGCCTGGTACGCCCGGGATCACGGGGAGACGACACTGGCGGAGATGCTGGCGATCCTCGCAGCCGGGCTGCAGCGCCGCTAGCGGTACCCCGCCGCCTGCAGCGCGAACAGTTCCGCGTAGAGTCCGCCCTGCTCCACCAGTTCGTCGTGCGTGCCCTCCTCCACCACACGGCCGTCCTGCAGCACCACGATCCGGTCCGCCATGCGCACGGTGGAGAAGCGGTGGGAGATGAGCACGGCCATCCGGCCGGCCACGAGCTCCGAGAACCGCTCGAACACCTCATACTCGGCGCGCGCGTCGAGCGCGGCGGTGGGCTCATCGAGGATGAGCACCTGAGCGTCGCGCATGTAGGCGCGCGCCAGCGCCACCTTCTGCCATTCGCCGCCGGAGAGATCCACCCCCCCCTCGAAGCGCCTGCCCAGCATCTGGCGATAGCCAGCGGGGAGCCGCGGCAGGAGCGTCGCGGCGAGCGAGTGCTCGGCGGCGGCGCTCAGCTTTTCGGGTACCGGCAGCACGTCGTCCTCCTGTGCGCCGTTCCCGAGTGAAAGCGGACTCGCGTCGTACGCCCATTCGGGCGGCATGGATTCCACCGCCACGTTGTTGCTGACGCGGTCGAGGTAGTCACGCACGTGGTGGATCTCGCCGACGCCAATATTCTCGTCGAAGCGCATGTCGAAGCGCACGAAGTCCTGGAAAATGACGCCAATCGCACGACGGACCGACGCGAGCTCGTAGTCGCGCAGATCCACGCCGTCCAGCAGGATCCGCCCCTCGGTGGGATCGTAAAGACGGGCCAGCAGCTTGGTGAGCGTGGTCTTCCCCGCGCCGTTCTCGCCCACGAACGCCATGCGCTCGTGCGGGCGCAGCGTGAAATTCACGTGCCGCACGGCCCAGCGCTCGCTCCCCGGATAGCGGAAGCCGACGTCGTCAAAGACGAAGCCCTCGCGGATGACCTCGGGCACCGCGCGCGCGTCCGGTCGTGACGTGATGGACGGCTGCTTGTCGAAGAAGTCGAACAGGTCCTTGAGATAGAGGCTCGACTCGTACACGTCGCTCGCCGTGATGAGCACGCGCTGGATGATGTCCCGGCTGCGCGAGAAGGACGCCGAAAGAAAGGTCAGCGTACCGATGCTGATCACGCCCTGCACCGCGCGGAGCAGAATGATCACGTACGCGGCGTAGTAGCCCAGCATGCCCAGTACGGAGAGCAGCGTGCTGACGATCGCCTTGCGCACGGAGAGCCGCTTGTTCTCCTCGTAGTAGCGGTCCGCCAGCGTCCGGTAGCGGTTCGTGAGCCAGCCGGCGAGCCCGAACATCTGCACTTCCTTCGCCGTCTCATCGCTGGCGCCGAGGTAGCGCAAGTAGTCGAGGTGGCGTCGCTCGGGCGTCCACCGGTAGAGCAGCGAATATTCGAGCGACGCGTAGTGCGTCTCGCCCAGGAACGACGGCAGCACAGCGGCCACGAGCAGGAGGAGGAGCCACGGACTGTACACGAAGAGCGCGGCGCCGAGGGAGGCGAGCGTCAACGAGTCCTGCGCCATGGAGAGGAGCTGCGTAAGCAGTCCGATGCGCCCGGTGGTCTGGCGGCGTGCGCGCTCGAGCTGATCGTAGAAGGTAGGATCCTCGAACTGCTCCAGGTCGAGCGTGGCGGCGTGCTCCATGAGCAGCACGCTGGTGCGATTGGAGAAGAGGTCGCCGAGGAGGCTTTCGATGAGCGTGCTGACACGCGCGAGCACCTCGCCGGCAATGACGATCACGATCTCCACCGCGACGAGCTCCCAGAGGCGCGTGAGATGCGAGGCGTCGGAGCGGAGGGCAATGACCGCGTCAATAATGAGCTTGCCGATCCAGAACGTGGCGACCGGTACGAACGCCCGGGCGACGCGCAGCACCATCATGACGACGGAGTATCCCCGGTGCGTCCCCCAGACCAGGCGAATGAGGGGCGGGACGTAGCGGAGCGCCCTGAAGCGTTCCTTCCAGGTTGGTTTGTGCAGGAGTTCCGGGTGACGACGCGGCATGCGGAATGGTTAACGCGTGAGGCCGCTGGATAGTTGCTGGTTTAACGGCGGTAGCTGGAAGGTGGAAGGGAGTGGTGTGCCGGCTCACGCGGGGCGCTCGCCCGCCGCCACCCGCGTGGGGGAGCGCCGCGGACCCTCGGTACTGCGGGTCTGCTCTGCTCCCCCACGCAGGTGGCTTAGTGCTCGGCCCACTCTCTCCTGACACC
>JBOHTE010000137.1:0-1327 GCA_050733555.1 Gemmatimonadaceae bacterium
CGCTGCGCCAGTTGCTGGCCGCGTGGGTCGTGCACGATCTGGGACACGTGGCACAGGCCGCGCGCGTGATGGCGAAGCAGTATCGCGAGGCCGTGGGGCCCTGGCGCGAGTATCTGCCGATTGTGGACCGGTAACCAGGTTCGCCTGCACGGCGCTGCCGCCGTGGCCGCCTGCCGGGTCGCAGTTCGTCTTCCTGTTCATTGGAGAGCACGCGCCCCACGATACACGCGGCCACCTCTGGCTAGCGTGCGCTCTGCGCGCTCGTGGCGTTCGCCGCGCTCGCGGGCCACACGTTGTCCTGCAGATCGCGGTCCGGGAACCGCCCCTCCGGGTCGAGCGTGATCTTCGTGATCTTCCGTGCCCCGAAATTCAACGTCGCGGTGAAGGTGCGGCTATCCCGGAACCAGACATCCACTGGATACGTCACGATTGCCGTCACGCTGTCCTGCATGACGCTGTTCTTCATGGGCCGGATCTTCGCCGTGCCGGGCGCGAACGCCACGGCGAGCACCACTGGCGATGGCATCTCACCGTCCTGGCGCACGACCACGGTGGTCCTCGATCCCTTCGTCGTCACCTTCTGTATGGACCCGTCCACGGCTTCGGTGGTGAAGAGCCAGTAGTACCAGAACCAGCCCAGGTCACGGTGCAGCGCGTGATCCATGAAGAAGGCGTAGTCCCAGGGTGACGGATGCTTGAAGCGCCACGCCTTCGCGTACTCGCTCATCGCGCGCCAGACGGCCGTATCGCCCACGATGCCGCCCAGCATCGACAGCATGAGCGGCGCCTTGCCGTAGGCCTGGAACGAATACATGGGACCCCCATAGTTCGCATCCCACATGAGGGGCGCCTCGCGCTCGTTGCCGCTCGTCCGGCCGTAGCGCTCGCCGAGCCCATCGAGCCTGGGCAGCTGATGCGCGTGGTCGGCGGCCGAGAGAATGTTCATGTACTGGTTGAATCCTTCGTCCATGAAGCCGTACCACGTCTCGTTGGTGCCGACCATCATGGGCCACCACTGATGGCCGATCTCGTGGTCCGCGGCGCGCGCGCTGGACATGATGAACGAGGGATACTCCATGCCCAACTCAGGTCCATCGACGATGCTGAGCCCGGGGAAGGTGTAGGGCATCCACAGCGTCGAGTAGAACTCCAGCGCATGTCGCGCGATCGCGCCCGCGTCCGCGTAGGCCTGGGCGTGACCCGGGAGGTACATGATGCTGACGGGTATGGTCCCCTTGCCCGGGATCGGGGCGAGCGTTGCGTCCCAGACGAACTGGTTGGACGTGCCCCACGCGAAATCACCCGCGGTGTCCGCCGTGAAATGCCA
>JBOHTE010000138.1:0-2145 GCA_050733555.1 Gemmatimonadaceae bacterium
GCGCGAGCGCGAACGCATGGGCACGAGCGGACGCGAATGGACCGCGCGCGAACACAGCCGGCCGGTACTCGGCAAGCGCCTGGACCGCGCGCTGCGCGACGTCATGCAACGGCGGTCGTGACGCTCCCGCCCACCCAGTGGCCGGTGGCCGCCGTCACGCTGGCCCGCAGCTACGGCGCCCGTGGACTCGCGCTCCGCACGAACCACGAAATGCGTCGCGCGCTCAACGTCTTTCGCACGAAGCCGCGCCGCGATGTGGGTTTCGCGCCCGCGCCGCGGCCGCACGCCTTCGCCGCCGATGCGACGGCGCTCGCGGCCGCCACCAATCACGCTGTCGCGATCGAGCGCGCCGACCGCGTCGCGTATGGCGAGTACCAGGCCTTCCGCTGGAACTGGCGCCGCCTGCCCGCAACGCCGGAAGAATGGCACATCACGCCCATCGAATACGTCATCCCGAGCCACACGCCCTGGTGGCAGTTGCCGCTCATGAAAATGCCAGGTGTGGATGTGAAGGAAGTGTGGGAGCCGGCGCGCTTCGCGTGGGCATACGATCTCGTGCGCGCCTGGATCATCACGCGCGACGACCGCTACGCCGCCGCGTTCCACGACGCGCTGGCCGCGTGGGCCGAAGGCAATTCTCCCTTTCGTGGCGTCCACTGGGCGTGCGGACAGGAAACCACCATTCGCGCCGTCGCGCTCCTCTACGCCGAGGCGAATCTCGTGGGTGCGCCGAGCAGCACGCAGCACGCCATGGCGCGCATTGCCGCGGTGCTCGCCGCCAGCGGTGAGCGCATCAGCGATGCGATCGGCTACGCCCTGTCGCAGCGCAACAATCACGCGATCTCCGAAGCGGTGGGACTGCTGGTGCTCGGCGCGCGCTTTCGCGGCACACATCCGGAAGCGGTGCGGTGGGCGAGCCGCGGCAAGCACCTCCTCGAGGGACTCATTCGCGAACAGTTCGCCGAAGATGGCTGGTACATCCAGCACTCCTTCAACTACCTGCGACTGGCGCTCGACCAGTGCATCATCGCGCAGCGCGTGCTGCGCTCGGCCAGCATCGCCCTCTCGCCGGTGGCCACGAACCGGCTGCGCGCGGCCACGGAGCTGCTGCTCGCCGTGATGGAACCGCGCACCGGCGTCGTGCCCAACCACGGCGCCAACGATGGCGCATTCGTCCACCCCATCACGCTCGCCGAATTCCGCGACTATAGGGCGACGGTTACCGCGGCATGCGCATCGTTCGGCGTGCCGCTGCCGTCCAACATTCCGCCCGATCGCGAGGTGCTGGCCTGGCTCGGCCTCGCCGACGTGCCGCGCGGTGATGCCGTGCGCGACGGGCTGCACAGCGGCGTGTCGGGGTGGGCGGTGGCGCGCCGCGGTGGAACGGTGGCGTTCCTGCGCGCGGGGAAGTACACGTCGCGCCCCGGTCATCTCGACGCCCTGCATACCGACGTGCGCATCCGCGGCCGCGAGGTGATCGTGGACCCCGGCACGTACTCGTACAACGCCCCGCCGCCGTGGCGCAACGGACTGGCGGGCGCCCGCGTGCACAACGGGCCGCTGCTCGACGATCGCGAGCCCGGTATGCGCGGCCCGCGCTTTCTCTGGTACAGTTGGCCGCAGGCCGCGCTGCTGGACGCGGTGCGCGATGGCGAGGACTTCGTGCTGCGCGGCGAGATCCCGGGACGCGTGCGGCGCACGGTGCGCGTGCGACTCATGGGCGTGGACGTGGAAGATCAGGTGCTCACGCGCGATGCGGCGCGTGTGGTCGCGCGTTGGCTCGTGGCCCCGGGTGTAAGTGCCGACGTGGTGCATGTGGACGGCGACCGCCGCGTGCTCGCCGCAAACGATGCGGATACCGGCGGCTGGTTTTCCCCCACGTATGACGAGAAAATTCCCTCGTGCTGCGTGGAGGTGGAGCGCAGCGCCGCGGCCGGCGTACGCGTGACGTACGAGATTGCTCTGCCACCCGGTTCACCTTCACCGCTCACGAATGAAGCAGTTACTCCAGCGTCTCGATAGCGGCGAGACCACGGTGGTCAACGTGCCGGTGCCCGCCGCGGGCACCGGCACCATCGTCGTCGAAACGCGCGCCACACTCGTGAGCGCGGGCACCGAGCGCATGCTCGTGGAGTTCGGCCGCTC
>JBOHTE010000139.1:0-4059 GCA_050733555.1 Gemmatimonadaceae bacterium
GTCTGCCCAGGACTCGCGCGGCGCTGAGCCCGCTGCCATTACAGCCGGCGGAAGCGTGACCGGCCCGAGCAGACCGGTCGATCAGTGCACCGCAACCGCCGGCCGAGCGAATCGCTCTAGCAGCGGCCCCAGCACCCGCCACACGTTGTCCGCGACGATCCGTTCGCCCCGCGCGTTCGGATGAATGCCGTCCGCCTGATTCAGCGTGTCCACGCCCGCCACGCCCCTGAGCAGGAACGGAATCAGCGCCGCGTGGTTGGCGCGCGCGATCTCGGGATACACGCGCGCGAACGCCGTGGTATAGGCGGACCCCAGATTCGGCGGCGCCATCATGCCGGCAATCACCACCTGCGCCCGCGGATGGTGCGCGAGCACGCTGTCGAGCACGCCCTGCATGTTGGCGCGCAACGAATCCACGTCGAGCGCGCGCAGCGCATCGTTCGCTCCGGTTTCCAGCACGAACACGTCCACCCGCCCACGCATCAGCCAGCCAATGCGGCGCAGCGCGCCCGCCGACGTTTCACCGCTCACCCCGGCGTTGACCACCTGATACCTTTCGCCCAGCGAATCAATGCGCTGCTGGATGAGCATGGGGTAGGCGGAATCCGGATTGAGTCCGAGCCCCGCGGTGAGGCTGGTGCCCACGAAGAGAATGGTCGGGGCGCCGCGGTCCGCGGTGGTGGCTGCGGATGCTGATCCGGATGCCGCCGCCGGCGCCCGCTCGGCCGGCCGCGATCCCGCATGCGCGGTGTCCGACTTGCTGCGTCCGCACGCTACCGCGCTCACGCAGACTCCCACTACCCACACGACTGCACGCATGCTCGTTGCCCGAGAGTTGACGAAGACGTATCGCAGCGGCGACACCCTGATCACGGTGCTGCGCGCCGTATCCTTTTCCATTGCGGCACGCGCGTTCGTCGCCATCGTGGGACCATCGGGGAGTGGCAAGACGACGCTGCTCGGACTGCTCGCCGGTCTCGACGCACCCACCAGCGGGACCGTGCTGCTGGACGGGACGGACCTCGGGCCGCTCAGCGAAGATGCGCGCGCGCGGCTCCGTGGTGAGAAAGTTGGTTTCGTGTTCCAGAACTTTCAACTGATCCCCACCCTCACGGCGGCCGAGAACGTGCAGGTGCCGCTCGAGCTGCGCGGCACGTCCGGCGCGCGTACGCACTAGCGCGAGCTGCTCGAACGGGTCGGACTCGCCGACCGTGCCCATCACTATCCGGCGCAACTCTCCGGCGGCGAGCAGCAGCGCGTCGCGCTGGCGCGCGCCTTCGCGAACGCGCCGCGCGTGCTCTTCGCCGACGAGCCCACCGGCAACCTCGACTCGGACACCGGCGAGCGCATCATCTCGCTCATCGAGTCGCTCAATCGCGATGCGGGGTCCACCGTGATTCTCGTCACGCACGACCCGGCCCTCGCCAACCGCGCCGGACGCATCATCCGGCTCAGCGATGGCGCAGTCGTGGACGATTCGGGCATCGCGTCGTGACGGGGCGCTGGCGCTTCATCCCCGCCCTCGCGTGGCGCGACAGCCGCGCCTCGCGCCGCCGCCTGCTCACCTTCATGGCGGCGATCGCGGTGGGCGTCGCCGCACTCGTCGCCATCGATTCGTACACGGCCAACATCGTGCGCGCCATTCACGACCAGTCGCGCGATCTGCTGGGCGGCGATCTCTCGCTCTCGTCGCGTGATTCCTTTCCGCCCTCGGTGGATTCGCTGCTCGCCACGCTGCGCGGCGAGGGGATTCGCGTGGGTCGCATGACGTCATTCGCTTCCATGGTGCTGCTGCCACGCGCGAAGGCGACGCGCCTCGTGCAGGTACGCGCGGCGAGTCCTGGCGTTCCGTTCTACGGCGCGATCGGCACAAGTCCCGCCGGTCGATGGACCGCCCTGCAGACGGCACCTGCCGCGGTCGTGGACTCGTCGCTGCTCGTGGAAACCGGAGCGCGCGTGGGCGATACGCTCTCGCTCGGCGCCGCGCACTTCGCGATCATCGGAACCATCACCAACGTGCCGGGCGACATCGGCATCGCCGCGGCGCTCGGCCCGCGCGTGTACATCGCGGACCGGTTCGTGGGGGAAACGGGGCTCATCGTGTTCGGCAGCCGCGTGAGCTACGAAGCGCTGCTCGCGCTGCCATCCGGCCTGGACGCCGACCGGTTCATTACGACGTACCGCACCACGCTGTCCGACGCGCACGTCCGCGCGCGCACCGTGGCCGAAACGGAGCGCTCGCTCACCCGCGGCGTGGATACGCTGCACGACTTTCTCGATCTCGTGGGACTCGTTGCGCTGCTGCTCGGCGGGATCGGCGTGGCCAGCGCCATCCACGCGTACGTCGCCGAGAAGACGGACACGATCGCCATGCTGCGCTGCCTGGGCGGGACGCAGTATCAGGTGCTGGCGATGTATTTCACGGAGGCGGCGGCGCTGGGACTGGTGGGCGCGGCCGCGGGCGCGGTGCTCGGTGTCGCGGTGCAATTCGAGATGCCGCACGTGCTGGGGAGCTTCCTCCCGGTGAACGTGCAGCCGGCGATCGTTCCGCGGGCCGTAATCACGGGACTCGCGATCGGCACATGGGTGGCCGCACTGTTCGCGCTGCTGCCGCTCCTTCGCGTGCGACGCATCACACCGCTGCAGGCGCTGCGCCAGGATGCGAGCGCCGAACCGGCCCGGGGCGTCGCGTGGGACCTGGCACGACCGCTCGCGGTTGCCGCGCTCATGGCGAGCGTCGTCGGCATCGCGGTATGGCGGTCCGGATCCACGCAGCGGGGCGTCTTCCTGAGCGTCGGCATTGGCGCCGCGATCGCGCTGCTCTGGCTCGCGGCCGCGGCACTCGGTCGCCTCGCCCGGTGGATGCTCCGCGAACAGTGGCCGTTCGTCATACGCCAGGGGATCGCGAACCTCTACCGGCCGTCGAACCAGACGCGCGCCGTGGTGCTCGCGCTCGGATTCGGCGCGTTTCTGCTCGGCACCGTGTTCCTCGTGCAGCGGAGTCTTGTCGCGCGCCTCTCCCTGAACGACAGCGACGTGCGCGCCAACCTCGCCTTCTTCGACGTGCAGCCGGATCAGGTTCAGGGCGTGGACTCGCTCATTGCCGCCGCGCGCATGCCGCTCGTGCAGCAGGTACCCATCGTGCCCATGCGCATCGCGACGATCAGCGGAACGGACAGCGCCGGGCGAACCGGCGCCCCGGGCGATGCGCGGGACGCCGCCGCGGCGCGGGGGGCGGCGCCGAATGCGTCATCAGATGCGCCGTCGAATGCGGCGCCGAATGCGCCGCGCCAGGGCGAACGCAGGCGCCCGTCGTGGGCGCTGCGGCGGGAGTATCGCTCGAGCTACCGCGACAGTCTGAATCAGACGGAGAAGCTCACCGCGGGACATTGGGTTCAGGGAACCGACGCCCCCGGCACCAGCCTGCCATGGATTTCCGTGGAGCAGGATGTCGCCAGCGAGTTGGAGCTCGCGCCGGGCGATACGGTCACCTGGGACGTGCAGGGCGTGCGCATTCCCACGGTCGTGACGAGCCTTCGCGAGGTGAACTGGGCGCGCTTCGAGCCGAACTTCTTCGTGATCTTCTCGCCGGCGGCGCTGCAGGGCGCGCCCGCGACATTCGTCATGCTCACCCGGTCATCCGCGCCAACCGCCATCGCGGAACTGCAGCGGACGGTAGTGCAGCACTACTCGAACGTCTCGAGCATCGATCTCTCGGCTGTGCAGCGCGCGGTGGGATCGATCCTGCAGCGCATCGCGGTCGCGATTCGCTTCATGGCGCTGTTCAGCGTGGGCACCGGCATCCTCGTGATGCTCGGCGCCGTTGGCGCATCGCGACGTCAGCGGATTCGCGAAGGCGTGCTGCTCAAGACACTCGGCGCCACGCGCGCGCAGATCGGGAGGATCATGCTCAGCGAATACGCGATGCTTGGCATTCTGGCCAGCGCCACGGGCGTCGTGCTCTCCGTGGTGGCGGCGTGGGCGCTCATGCGCTTCGTGTTCGATTCCCCCTTCACGCCATCACCACTGCCCATCGTTGCGCTCGCGGTGGGTGCGACG
>JBOHTE010000140.1:0-1709 GCA_050733555.1 Gemmatimonadaceae bacterium
CCACGATCGCCGACCGATTGAGCAGCCGCGCTCGCCGTTCCCCGAGCACGACGGGCAGCGTACGTTGCGCCTGAGACGCGTCAAACAACCGCTGGTCGATGTGCTTCCCGACAAGGATCGACGCCACGCCCAACCCGTACGGCACGGACGCCAGGAACGCTGCGCCGGACCACCGTCCCGTAATGACATAGTACCCGCCGCCGATCATCAGGGGTCCCCACACGACGAACGCCGCCGCCTCGCCAAGTCCCAGCTCCTTGAGCGCACGGGGCGCGGCGTCGTAGGCATAGAGTACGATGGCACCCGCCACCGCCAGCGCCAGCGCGCGCCAGCCGCGCAGCGTGATGAAATACGCCCCGATGGACACGGCGATCACCACCAGCAGCATCACGCCGCCAGCCAGCAGCCGCGGCGTGACCGCTCCGCTGGCAATCGGGTGCAGCGTATACCGGCGTCGGGGTGAATCCGCCGTGTCATGACCACGACGGTAGCCGAAGTAGTCGTTCGACAGATTACTGATCGCGTGGAGCACCACGTATCCCACGAACACCAGGATGAACGGGACCCACGCGAAGCGCCGATCCGCGGCGGCGAGCAGGCCAGCGATCACGGCGGCCTGCGCCGAAATCACCAGGATCACGCTGCGCGATGCGTAGAGGAACCGCGTGACCGGATCCAGGGCGGAAAACTCCGCGGCGTGGGCTGGATAAAATCCGGTGAATGCCCTGGCCCATGCGATCGGGCCACCCATGCGGATCATGCTGGCGGAACGATGGCGCCGAGTGCGGTGAGATCAGCGGTCGAGAGCTGCCATCCCGCTGCCGCGACGTTCGCGCGGACCTGCTCCGGTCGCGTCGCGCCCGCGATGACCGATGCCACGACGGGCCGCCCGAGCAGCCACGAGATGGCCAGCTCCAGCAGCGTGTGGCCCCGGCCGACGGCGAAGGCGCGCAGCCGCTCCACGCGCTCGAGATGCGCGTCATTCAGCTGCCACGTCCGTCCGCCCCCCGCAAGCCGGCTCCCCTTTGGCGCAGGCTCCCCGCGATGATACTTGCCTGTCAACAACCCGCTGGCGAGTGGAAAGTATGGAATGAACGCCGCGCTCACCCGCTCGCACTCGGCCAGGACGGCCTGCTCGGGTTCGCGGTGCAGCAGGCTGTACTGATTCTGCACGCTTGCGAAGTGCGCGGTGTGGGCGTCGGTCGCTTGGCCGGCGGCCTCGCCGATCTGCGCCGCCGTGAAGTTCGAACAGCCGATCTCGCGCGCTTTCCCCGCGCGCACCAGCTCGTCGAGTGCGCCGAGCGTGTCGGCAATGGGCACCGCGGGATCCGGATCGTGAAGCTGGTAGAGATCGACGTAGTCCGTCTCCAGTCGGCGCAGGCTGTCTTCCAGGGCGCGGTGGACGTATTCCGGCCGCCCACCGCGCCGTTGCTCGTCCATGGGCTTGCCGAACTTGGTGGCAATCAGCACGTCGGCGCGCCGGACCCCGAGCGCGCCCCCCAGATATTCCTCGCTCCGACCGGCGCCATAAATGTCCGCCGTGTCGAAGAAGTTGATTCCCGCGTCCAGCGCGGCGTGCACGACGCGCGCCGAATCCCCCGCATCCAGCCGCATTCCGAAATTGTTGCATCCCAGCCCGACCACCGATACGCCGAGCGATCCGATCCTGCGCCGTTCCATGCCACCCCTCACGATCGCGTTCACTGCCG
>JBOHTE010000141.1:0-1567 GCA_050733555.1 Gemmatimonadaceae bacterium
CCTCGAAGGAGGCGCCCCGTTTGCGTTCGGGGTCGGTATCCAGACTCAGTACCCTTTGACGGTCCACCGTTATCTCGACACATATCCCTACTGCGGGCTCCACCTCGCAGCGGCGAAGCCGCGCGTGTAGGGAAGGTCAATCACGATGCCAGTGGCGACTTGATAGAGCTGCAGGTCCGTGCCGCGCAGGATCAGCCATTTACTGTCCGGCGACCAGTCAAATCCGATATTGCCGATCGCGCCATCGAGTTGGCGGACATCGCTTCCGTCCGGATTGACGAGTCCTTGGCCAAAAGCCAGCCGCGAACCATCGGGAGACCACCGCACATCATCCGCCGTGACACCGAGTGTTGTTATCTGTTTCGTTGCCAGATCCACCACTTGAATGACATCGGTTCCGATAAATGCCACCTTCAATCCATCAGGCGACGGACTCGCGTGCACCTGGCTGTAGCAGCACCCGGACGGGAGGTCGAGTTGCTCGACTGTGGCGCCATCCGGGCTGACGCGCCAGAGGGAGAAGGCGTCCTCCGAGGTTGGCCGACCAGAGAAGTAGATCCACTTTCCATCACGACTCCAGGCCGGCCACGCTTCATCGGTAAGGTCGGCGGGCGGGTTCGTAATGACGCGGCGGGCATTGCCGCCAAGCGGCTGAATGAACAGGCGCGGAGGCCCGGCGCCTGACGCAACTGAATAAACGAACTGCGAGCCATCTGGTGACCACGATGGGCCGGGGCTATGGGACGATTCGTCTTCAGCGCCGACAAACGATATCGCACCGTTGCCGTCCAGGTTGAACACGTGGAATGTAGAGCCAAAGTCCTCTGTGAGTGCGACGATCCGGCCGTGCGGCACGACGCGAATCGTCGCCGTGTCTGCCCATCCTCCCGCGTTCAGCGCCACACGTGACACGCCATATGCCGTGCCGGTCAGGGCGTAGTCGCTCGTGATCGTGACGCCCGGCTCGGCCGTGACCGTGCCACCAGGAGTGATGAGGTTTCCACTCCTATCGGTTATGCCAACGCGTAACGGGAAGGTCGTACCCAGATATACCGCGGTGTCCTGCGGCTGGATGAGTGCACGAGAGGGTGCGCCGGGAGCGATGGTGAAGTGGGCCGTATCCACCCTGGCGAGCGAAGGAGCCCGGACAACGACGCCGGCGGGGCCCGCAATCCCCTGCATCTGGATATAAACCGAGGCCCGACCCACCGAATCGGTGCGCAGGACGACAGGTGAAATGTCGCCGATTGACTCGATCGTACGCCCCAGCAAGAGCTGTCGCTCCAGCATCGCATCGCCAAGACAGTCCCATGCACATTCCGGCTTGTACAGCACCTGTGTTGATGATGCCAGGAGTTGCGCATTGGCGACACTACGTCCCAGGCTGTCGCGGAGCTCCACAATCAGCTGCGCGTGAAGTAATGCCCACGCGGTGTCGCGAGCGTTTGCGCCGCTGACGAAGGTGATGCCCGGAGTGCCGAGCGGAGGCGATGGGTCGTCCGGTCCGATACTGTCGCCGCCGCACGCAACGATCGTCAGAGACAGCGCGCAGCATAGAACCAGGGCG
>JBOHTE010000142.1:0-1571 GCA_050733555.1 Gemmatimonadaceae bacterium
CGCCGATACGGTGCACGCGCTCTGCCGTGGGCAGTCCGCGCGTGCGGTACGCGCGCTGGATCGCCTTGCGGATGCCAAGGTCGAGGTCCGGCAGCACATCGGGGCGCCCCAGCCGGAACATGAGGAACATCTGCGCGGTCCAGACGCCGACCCCCTTCACCGTCGTGAGCGCCGTGATGATCGCGGCGTCGTCCAGATCGTGCAACGTGGACAGCGGCACCTCGCCGCACGCCACGCAGCGCGACAGGTCCTTGAGATAGCCGATCTTCTGGCGTGAGAGTCCCAGTGCGCGCAACTCGGTGTCGGGCGTGTCGAGCAGCAACTGCGGCTGCGGCGTGACGCCGCCAAAGCGCCCCAGCAAACGGGAATGGATGGTAAAGGCCGCGCTCCCCGAGAGCTGCTGATACACGATCGCGCGCACGACCGCGTCGAAGTGCGTGCCGTCGGCGCGGACCGCATAGCGACATGGGCCGACCCGCTCGATGAGCCGGGCGAGTACCGGATCAGCCCGCTTGAGATGATTGATGGCTTTGCGATGCATGCGTGATGAGGAAAATCAGAGCGTGAAAGAGCGGGATGGATATTGCGGTGTCTGATGGCATGGTAGCAACTTCCCGGCGCTTCCGCGGTATCAGAGCGACAGGTCGTCGCGCGGCGGAACACCCTTCGGTCACCAACCCATCGTGCGTGCATGGCGCGCGCAAAGGACAATCGAGGTCATGAGACCCACATCCATTGTCGCGCTCGCGTCAGCGCTCGCGGGAGTATTCGCGCTCTCGGCGTGCTCCAACTCCACGGAACCCGGTAACAGTAACCCATCGGGCTTTGCGCCCTGTCCATCCGGCGCATCGCCCGTCACCGTGTCGCTGCCGGTTGGTGGTGTGCAGGTACTGGGAACACCACCGTCGCTCGACTGCGTGTCGCTGTCGGCGACATCCGGCGCAACGTACGTGGTGGTCGCCGGCAATGCATCGCCCACTCCGGATGACACGATGGCGTACAGCATTTCGGACAGCGGGTCGGGGCTGGTCGCACGCGTGCTCACCGATCGCCTGCTGTCGCAGCAGCGCATCGCGGGTGCGCAGGCGAGCGCGGGGCTGTTCTCGAGCATGGCGGAAGGCAGGTTCCGTGCACGCGAGAGCCGTGCGCTGCATCTGCACGACCCCGCCTGGCGTCGCGCGGCCTCCCGCAACATGCTGAACCTGTCGCGCACCGGAGGCGCGGCGCGCATCGCGCGGGCCGTTTCCCTCCCATCCGTGGGCGACACCCTGTCATACAACGTGCCCAACGCCACGTCGGACAGCGTCTGCACGGACTTCACCCATCAGCGCGCAGTCGTGAAGGCGATTGGCGCGCATGGCATCATCGTGCAGGATGTGACATCGCCCTCGGGCGGTTTCACCTCGGCGGACTTCAATTCGCTGAGTTCGGAGTTCGATTCCGACATCTACCCCGCGGACACGCTGCACTTCGGGCAGCCGTCGGACATTGACGGGAATGGACACGTCCTCCTGCTGCTCACGCCGCAGGTGAACGCGGGCACGAAGCGCGGGTCGCAGGGCGTGCTGAAC
>JBOHTE010000143.1:0-1471 GCA_050733555.1 Gemmatimonadaceae bacterium
GCGACCAGCATGGATCTGAAGCGTCGCCAGATCGGACAACCGCCGGGCGTGATCACGCACGCGTGGAAGGCGCAGCACCGGTTGCACCAGCGGTTCAACCACCTCGTCTATCGGAAGCGTCCGCAGATCGCCGTCGTCGCGGTGGCGCGTGCGCTCGTGAGCTCGTGGGCTTCCTCTGGGCCGTGATGCAGGAGGTGCCCGTCACACCTTGAGCCACCCTGGTTGACGGCGTGTGGTCCGAGGCGCTCACGCGAGCATGCGCGAGGGCGTTATGAGGCCAGTCTCCACGCGCTGGACCCTCGAGCCTGGAATGCTGCTGCTCCCGACGAATCCAATTCTTGCCGCGCTGCCGATGCGAGTCGGTAATCGGCGTATATCAGCAGGATTACCGTCGAGTTGGCCTCGGACCCACGCCTTCCTTCTTTACTACTTCACCCGTCGGACGACGTCACCCTTGACAACAGCCCAGTCATATCAACGCCAGAGCTCAGCTGCAAAGGGATCACGTAAGAAAGCTCGCGCAGCGGGCATGATCCAGCGCGCGCCCACGCCTCCGCTGCCGCGAGGAGGGCCCGGCCAAGTCCGGCTCGCCGGACGTCCGGGTCGACGAACCAGGCTTCGATATAGCCGACGGGGCTCGATTCGCAGCCTTCGGCATACGGGCACACTCCGACCTCGACGAAGCCCGCGAGCGAGCCGTCGCCACGATCTGCCACGAAGACGTCGGCGTCGGAACGAGCTCGGAAGCTCCGCATGCCATCGGCAAGGTCGGTGGTGCTATCCCGCTCCCTTTCGCCAATCGCGTAGAAAAGTGAAACCGGCAAAGCGATGAAGAGTCGCCAATAGTCGATGCCAAAGTCGGTTTCTCAATTTCTGAGCGAGGCGCCAGCTCGATTCCGCCTGACTCCCCAGTTGGTTGCTGGGCGGCGAGAAGCTGAACGGAAAGGCGGCGCTTGTGGACGTGAAGCAGGGAAGAGGCACGTGGTGCTGTAGGGGTTTCGGCCGCAGTATCGGGGGCAGGCGAATGTGACGTACTCGTTGACGTGGGGAGCGAGAGTAGGGCAGGCCAGCTACAGGGTCCCGGTGCCCAGCGGTTCGCTGCCCGGTTGACAGCGTCGCCGGGCCACGCGCACCTTAGGCCGCACCAATCACCAAGGCGAGCGCTCGCGTGACCGTGACCGACGACGAATCTCCAACGTACGGGGCGGCGACGGGCTGGCATGCACGGCATCCCGACTTGGATGCGGACCAAGCGCAGCTGATGCGAGAACAGCGAACGAGGTCAAACGTGCCGACGCGACCGAGATGAAACAGCGAACTCTGTTGAAGATCGCATCCCTGCTCTCGATCTTCCTCATGACGCTCCATTTTGCCGGCGACACAGTTCGTGCCAGGCCCGGGACGCCGGAGGCTGGAGGATTGACGGTGGTCGCGGTACCGATCCTCGCCATCTGGCTGTATGGAACGCTGG
>JBOHTE010000144.1:0-6871 GCA_050733555.1 Gemmatimonadaceae bacterium
GGCATGCCGACGGCACGATGTGGATGACGCCGGTGCGCACCGGGTCGGTCGTCACATCGTTCGACGATCAGCCCATTGCGGATCTGACGTCCATTTCTCTCGCGCCGGAATCGGGTTTCTCCTCGAATGCGATCCAGGCACGGGCCGGCTACGGCTACGTATTCCAGACGACGGAGAGGGATGGACTGCATTTCGCCGGCATGCGTATGGCGTTCGTGGGTCCGACGTACGTGATCTTCGATTGGTCCTATCAGACGGATCCGGGGAATCCGATGTTGCGGCACGTGCGGTAGCGATGCCAACTGGTGATGGCCGGCCACGGACCGGCCATCGCCAACTGGCACCAGCGGACCGTGAGCCCTTACATTCCCTCGCATGACTCGCGAGGTATTGCTCGATGGTGCGTCACTCACCATCGCGGATGTGTACGGGGTGGCGGTGAAGCGGGACCGCGTAGCGTTGGGAGCGGCGGCCCTATCGCGCATCGCGACCGCGCGGCGCACGGTGGAAGCGGTGCTGCGGAAGGCGGAGCCGGTATACGGCGTCACCACAGGCTTCGGCAAGCTGTCGGAGATGGCCATCCCGCCCGACCGCCTCGCCGAGCTGCAGGTCAATCTCGTGCGCAGCCACGCCGTCGGGGTCGGCCCCCAGCTCCCCGAGCGCGAGGTGCGGGCCATGATGCTGCTCCGCGCCAACGTCATCGCCAAGGGATACTCGGGCGCGCGGTCGGAGTTGATCGATCTGCTCGCGGGCATGCTCAACGCGGGACTCTACCCGCCGGTGCCGGAGCAGGGAAGCGTCGGGGCGAGTGGCGATCTTGCCCCGCTCGCGCATCTGGCTCTCAGTCTGATCGGTGAAGGGGTGCTGCGACATGACGGCACCGAGGGGCCCGCGCGTGATCTGTTGCGCTCGGCCGGGCTCGAGCCCGTGGTGCTGCAGCCCAAGGAAGGGATCACGCTGATCAACGGCACCCAGGCGCACACGGCGGTAGCCGCACTCGCCTGTCATGATGCGCAACGCCTCTGGCTCGTGGCACACGTGGCCGGCGCCATGGCACTCGAAGGGCTCATGGGGACGCCGGCTGCCTTTGACGTGCGCATCCATGAAGCGCGAGGCCAGATCGGACAGCAGGAGTCTGCCGCACTGCTGCGGTTGCTGCTCGCCGACAGCGAGATTCGCGAGTCCCATCGTCACGGAGACCCGCGCGTGCAGGATGCCTACGCACTGCGGTGCATGCCCCAGGTTCACGGTCCGGTCCGCGACGCGCTGCGCTTTGCGGAAGGCCTCGTGTCGCGCGAGCTCAATGCGGCCACCGACAATCCGCTGGTGTTCAGCAACGGCGACATCGTGAGCGGCGGCAACTTCCACGGACAGGCGGTCGCGATGGCGCTCGATGTGATGGCGATCGTGCTGACCAATCTGGCGACCATCTCCGAGCGCAGAATCGACCGTCTCGTGCACCCGGACCTGAATCAGGGCCTGCCGCCGTTTCTCTCACCGGACGCCGGGGTGAACTCGGGCTTCATGATGGCGCAGGTGACGGCGGCGTCGCTGGCCAGCGAGTGCAAGGTGCTCGCGCATCCCGCCAGTGTGGATACGATTCCCACGGACGGCAACAAGGAGGACGTCGTTCCGATGGCCATGGGTGCGGCGTGGAAGCTGCGTCGCATCGTGGACAACGTGTGCAACGTGCTGGCAATCGAACTGATGTGCGGTGCGCAGGCGGTCGAGTACCGTGCGCCGCTGCGACCGGCTCGTCGCGTGGGGGATGCCGTGCGCACGGTTCGCCGGCGCGTCGCGCCGCTGGGTCGCGACCGCGTACTGCATGGCGACGTCGCGGCACTCGCCACCGCCATCCGATGCGGCGACTTTGATTCCATTCTTCCGGAGGCGCTTCCATGAGCGCGCGTGAATCGGCAATCCTGGAAACGGCGACCGTGCGCGCGTCACATTGCACGGTGCGTGCGCCGCGCGGTACGGCCATCTCGTGCAAGGGGTGGCCACAGGAAGCGGCGCTCCGCATGCTGATGAACAATCTCGACCCCGACGTGGCGGAGCGACCCGAGGATCTCGTGGTCTACGGCGGGACCGGCAAGGCGGCGCGTGACTGGCCCAGCTTCGACGCCATCGTCGCGGCGCTGCGGCGGCTGGAGAACGACGAAACGCTGCTCATCCAGAGCGGACGACCGGTGGCGGTGTTTCGCACGCACGCGAGCGCTCCCCGCGTGCTCATCGCCAACGCGAACCTGGTAGGGCGCTGGGCCACGTGGGACGTCTTTCGCGATCTCGAGCGCAAGGGACTCACGATGTACGGCCAGATGACGGCCGGCTCGTGGATCTACATTGGCTCGCAGGGAATTCTGCAGGGCACCTACGAGACGTTTGCCGCGGTAGCCCGCGAACACTTCGGCGGATCGCTCGCGGGCCGCTTCGTGCTGAGCGCCGGGCTGGGCGGCATGGGTGGTGCGCAGCCGCTCGCGGCCACGATGAACGGCGCCGCTTTTCTCGGCGTCGAGGTGGATCCCGAGCGGATCGCAAAGCGAGTCGCCTCGGGCTATTGCGACCGGGTGACTGAACGGCTGGACGAAGCGCTCGCCTGGATCCACGAGGCGCAGGCGGCACGGCAGCCGCTCTCCGTAGGGCTCGTGGGCAATGCGGCCGACGTGCTTCCCGAACTGGTACGCCGCGGGGTCGTTCCCGATGTCGTCACCGATCAGACGAGCGCCCACGACACGTTGAACGGATACGTCCCCAACGGGCTCCCGCTTGAGCAGGCCGTCGCGCTGCGTACGCGGGATGCGCGTGCGTACGTGGCCCGCGCCACGGCGGCCATCGTGGAGCACGTACGCGCGATGCTGGCGTTCCGCGCGCGCGGCGCCGTGACGTTTGACTACGGCAACAATATCCGCACCGTGGCGCACGATGCGGGGCTCGCGCAGGCATTCGATTTCCCCGGCTTCGTGCCGGCTTACATTCGTCCGCTGTTCTGCGCGGGCAAGGGCCCGTTCCGCTGGGTGGCGCTGTCGGGCGATCCCCGCGATGTGTATCGGACGGACGATCTCGTGCTGGAGCTCTTTCCGGACGACGCGGCGCTGCGTCGCTGGATCACGCTCGCGCGCGAGAAAGTGCACTTCCAGGGACTGCCGGCGCGCATCTGCTGGCTGGGGCAGGGCGAACGAGCCCGCTTCGGGGTGGCGCTCAATGATCTCGTCGCGCGCGGTGAACTGTCCGCGCCCATAGTCATCGGCCGGGATCATCTGGACACGGGCAGCGTCGCATCGCCGTTCCGCGAAACGGAGGCGATGGTCGATGGCAGCGACGCCATTGCCGACTGGCCGATCCTCAATGCGATGCTGAACGTGGCGAGCGGCGCGAGCTGGGTCTCGTTTCATCATGGTGGTGGCGTGGGCATTGGCAACTCGCTGCACGCGGGCCAGGTGATAGTGGCCGATGGCACTCCTGAAATGCGCCTGCGGCTGGAGCGCGTGCTCACGAACGATCCGGGCATCGGGGTCGCGCGGCACGCCGATGCGGGTTACGAGTCCGCGCTGGCCACCGCTGCGGCGCATGGCATCGACCTCCCCATGCACCCGGACACGCCCGGGCACGCGTGACCGGGGCACGATGCTGAGCGCGCGCTTCGCTCCGTGGCACGTGCCGCTGTTCGCGGCCAAGTACGCGTGGCTGCATCTGCGCCGCCATCCGATCCTCGTGCACTTCGAAGTGACGATGCGCTGCAATGCCGCCTGTGACTTCTGCGACTACTGGAAGACCGACCAGTCGGCACGAAGCGCCGAGGTGGAGCGCTTCGCCGACGCCGCGCGCTTCTTCAATCCGATCATGATCACCTTCACGGGTGGCGAGCCCCTGCTGCGGCGCGACCTGGAGGATCTCGTGGCCGGCGTCGCGCAGGCGGTACGGCTGCGCTACATCACCGTGATCACACACGGCGGGATGCTCACACCGGAGCGCGCGCGATCGCTCTGGGATGCCGGGATCAATCAGTTCAACATTTCGCTGGACTTCCTGGATGAGCGGCACGATGCGGCTCGCGGAATTCCCGGGCTGTCCGCGCGAATCCTCGAACGCATTCCGGCCATGCAGGCGCTTGGCATCGACAGCATTCGCTTCAACACGGTCATCAAACGTGACAACCTCAATGAGATCATCCGGCTCGTGCATCGCGCGCGGGAGATGAACGTCGGCGTCTCCTTCAGCACGTACACCGACTTCAAGAACGGGAACCTGACGCATCGCATCACCCGGGAGCAGCTGGCGCAGCTCGATGCAGTGATCGCCGAGTTGCTGGCGTTCAAGAAGCGCCACCGGGGCGTCATCGTGAACTCGGATCACTACCTGCGCGGTATTCCCCGCTTTGCCCGCGGCCTCATGCACGAGCCCTGCCGCTCGGGCGTGCGGACGATTCACGTGAACCCCATGGGGGACGTGCGCCGCTGTCCGGACTTTCCGAGCGATTTTCACTGGACGCGCTTCCAGCCGTACAAGCCGATCGACTGCAATGCCTGCTTCTACGCGTGCCGCGGCGAGGCGCAGGCGCCGCTCACGATCTCGCGCATCCGGGACATCATGGCGTGAACGCGGCAGAGATGCTGTTCGTGAACGCAGCACAGGTTGTGACGTGCGCCGGCCCGGGGCGTGCGCGTCGCGGCAGCGAGATGCGCGACGCCGGCATTCAGCGCGGCGCCGCGGTGGCGGTACACTCGGGCCTCGTGGTTGCCGTGGATGCACGGGAGATCCTCGAGCATCGCTACCCGGATGCTGCCCGCGTGGACTGCGCCGGCGGCGTGCTCACGCCCGGACTCGTGGATTCCCACACGCACGCGATTTTCGGCCGCGCACGATACGATGAGCAGGAACTGCGCGCCACCGGCGTGCCATACATGGAGATCGCGCGGCGCGGCGGAGGCATTCACGCGTCCGTGCGCGATCTGCGGGCACGCGGGGACGACGAACTGGTGCAACTGGCGCGGCGCCGGCTCCTGCGCATGGCGTCCTATGGCACGACCACCGTCGAGGTCAAATCGGGCTACGGCCTCACGGTCGCGGACGAGCTCCGGATGCTGCAGGTGATTGCGCGGCTCGAGCGCGAGCTGCCGCTCCGCATCATCCCCACGTGGCTGGGGGCGCACGAAATCCCCGTCGAATCCCGGGCGACTCCCGCCGCACGCGAGGCGTACATCGCCATGCTCATCGATGACATGCTGCCCGTCATCGCGCGCGACGGGCTGGCCCGTTTTGCGGACGTGTTCTGCGAGCCTGGCGTGTTCACGCTCGACGAGACGCGCCGCATCCTGAGCGCGGCGCGCGCCGCGGGACTCTCGCTCAAACTGCACGCTGATGAACTCGAGGCCTCCGGCGCCGCGCAGCTCGCCGCCGAGCTGGGAGCGACGTCGGCGGATCATCTCGCCGCGATCTCGGAGCCGGGCATTCGCGCCCTGGCGGCGTCGGGCACGGTGGCGACGCTGCTCCCGGGGACGATGCTGTTCCTGGGCAACGGGCGACAGGCGCCCGCGCGGGCGCTGCTCGACGCCGGTGCCGCGATCGCGCTGGCGTCCGACTTCAACCCGGGAACGTCGCCCACCATCAACCTGCCGCTCATTCTGACGCTTGGGGTAAGCGAGCTGCATCTGTGCGTGGCCGAGGCCGTGCTCGCGGCCACGGTGAATGGCGCAGCGGCGCTGGGACTGGCGCAGCGCGTCGGCCAGATCGCGCCCGGGTTCGCGGCGGACCTCGCCCTGTTCGACATCGAAGACGTCCGGGAGTTGCCTTATTGGTATGGCGACCGTCGATGCTTGGGGTCGTGGGTGTCCGGCAAACCTTGTCACCCGTATGACTTACCGGTATCTTAGTCCACCCTCGCCGCGTCTCGTGCGCTGCTGCGACGACCCGCTTAAGGAGCTCTCCACGCGCTGATGTCCAACGTCGCAAAGCTCAAGAAGCGAGCGCTCGAATACGAACAGAAGAAGCAGTTCGACAAGGCGCTCGAAACCTACATGCAGCTACTGTCGCAGCTGGATGACCACGTGGAGGAGGCCGATGTGGCGCTCTTCAACCGCGTGGGAGACCTGCTGCTGCGCAATGGCGACGTAAGCGCGGCCGTGGATCACTACGAGCGCGCGGTGGACCTCTACGCCGAAGGCGGCTTCTTCAACAACGCCATTGCGCTGTGTAACAAGATTCTGCGGAATGCGCCGGGCCGGGATTCGGTCTACTACAAGCTCGGAAAAATCAGTGCGCGCAAGGGCTTCATCAGCGACGCCAAGCAGAATTTCCTGGAATACGCTGACCGTATGCAGCGCATGGGCAATCTCGAACAGGCCTTCAGTGCGCTGAAGGAGTTCGCGGATCTCTGTCCGGATCAGGAAGACATCAGACTCATGCTCGCCGATCAACTGGCGCGCAAGGATCGCCGCGAGGAGGCCATCGAGCAACTGCAGCGACTGTACGAGAAATTTCAGGCTGAAGGACGCACGCGCGAGGCACGGGCCACGGTTGATCGCATGAATGCCATCGAGCCGGGATTCACGCCCGCGCCGGCGACCGAACGAACTGTCGCGAAGCCGCGCGAACTGATCTTTCTCGAGGTGGACTATGACGCGCCCATGGGAGCGTCAGCCCGTGGGACGTCGTCCCCGGTGTCCCAGAGCAAGCCAGCGCCAGCAGTGCCGATCGCACAACCGGCCCCAGCCTCCCGCGACCTCTCATTCATCGAGGGTGCGCCGTTCATCGACGTGCCGCCACTCACTGACGCCGGTGCGCCAGGTGCGGACGCGGCGTCGCTCGATGCGCCAGGTGCGGACTCGGCGTCGCTCGATGCGCCAGGTGCGGACGCGGCGTCGCTCGATGCGCC
>JBOHTE010000145.1:0-1493 GCA_050733555.1 Gemmatimonadaceae bacterium
GTGGTATGACCGCAACGTTGCGACTCTCGTCAAACCGAAACTCGTCGACGCTTGCGAGGATTCCCCCGCCGTGCTCTGCGAGGTAGCGCGCGTCGCGCGCTGCGACCTGGTGACGATACTTGATCTCTATCCGTGCACGGGAACGGCCGCGATGAAGGACGAGATCGATTTCCTCCTGCGACTGGGTGCGGTGATACAGAGCGAAGCGACCGAATCGCCGAATGAAATGGTCCGCGGCAACGGACTCGACGAGCTCTCCCCGGACGGCTGGCGTCGCGAGGCGGTCCAGCGATGCGGCCCAGGGATCATCATCACCCGCTGCCCAGCTCGCGAGGACGTGCCACGTGAACGGATCAACCGGGTACAGTTTTTTCGGACTCTTGAGCGCTGGGCGCGCTGTCCTCTCGTCCTGTGACCGGTAGAGCACGTGCCAGAGAAAGAGTCGTTCGGCATCTTCCACGTACACACGCGCGGTGTCCTTCGTGCCGACTTCGGTTTCGCCGGCCACGGAATTCCATGAGAATTCCCGGCCCAGATGACCGGCCGCAGCCCAGGCGACAATATCGCGGAACGGGCCGTCCCGATGGCCCGCACGGCGCATTTGACCTGTGATCGCGTGTTGATAGAGTGTGTAGATGCCAGGCACGATGCGGCCGTGTGCCTGCTCGTCGGACATGGCGTGCGGATAGCCTCCGGTGAGGAGGTAGCGATCGAACAGCGGGCGAAGACTATCGCTGCGGAGCACGATCGCTTCGGCGGCCTGATATGCTGTTCTCGGTTCGAAAATGTCAATCGTCGGAAGCTCTGCGCCGAGGGCCGGTACGTGCGCGATCATGAAGTCGCGGAACGACACTGGCATCATGATCCAATCCGGATGCGCGACGGTGCGCTCGCCGCGCCGACCGGGAGCGGTTTCTCCTCCCCGCGCGAGGTCGAGGGCATGCGATCCGGTGGCGACGACCGTGGTATTCTCGAGCCGTCCTTCGCGATAAAGTGCGCGGATTACCGCGCCCCAATCGGTGATCCCGGTAATCTCGTCAAGGAAGACGTAGAGGCGATCCCCCGGCGTAGCGCTTCGCGCCCAAGCGATGTATCCGGTAAGTGCGTTGCGCAGCTTCTGCACCGTTGACAGGCCAGCGCCCTCGACGTCGATGTAAAGGACACAACGTGACGTGACATGCCGATCATCGAGCAGATGGGCAATGACGCGCTTGAGGAGCGTGCTCTTGCCGACCTGACGCGGGCCGCGCAGCGTGTAGACCGCATCGGTGTCGAGCGCGAATGGGATCGGCTGGTCAAAGCGGATCTCAGCGGCGGCAAGTCGGCGCAGATCGGCGTCGGTGGCGATCTCGCGTGGATCGGCCCACCATGGGTTGTCGCGAATCAGGCCTGGAGAGATTGATAGCACGAGAAGCGCACGTGTTGGGAGGAGGGAAGAGGCGAATGACTCGCGGCCGGAGGTGGGCCCCTGCTGGACAGCTAATTAGCCAAAT
>JBOHTE010000146.1:0-9951 GCA_050733555.1 Gemmatimonadaceae bacterium
CACCGGCGCTACCGTGGATATCGAGCACGCCGCCGCGCATTTCAAGCCCCGCGCCGTAGCCCGCATCGCCAAGGATGCGCACCACGCCACCGCTCATCCGCGTGGCGACGTACCGTCCCACCGTACCGTCCACCGTGAGCTCGCCGCCGGTCATGCCCGCGCCCACGGCATCCACGAGGGAAAGATCGCCGGCGATGCGCAGGGTGGCCGAGCGCTCGCCGCGGACGTCGAAGAGATCACCGACGCGCATCTGGTTGGGCCCTTCCCAGAGCGTGAGGTGCGCAATGTCGCGTTCGCCGAGCGACGCGAGGGCATTGGGCACGAGGCACTCGGCTTCCACGATGCGCTCGATGGGTGCGCGGAGCGTGAGCGTGATGGTGTCGCTCACGCCGGGGACGGGGTGGGCGTGGCGGGCTGTGAAGCGGGCTGCGCAGCGGGCGGCAGCGGCGTGAGGTCGCCGCTCAGGATGCGGTGCAGATGGAAATGGTGCGGGCCGAGCTTGCCGCCGTAGTTGCCCGCCGTGATGGCGTGGACGCCGGGGCGGCACGCGGCGGTGATGCCGGCGCGCATGGCGGCCGCGATGGCGGTGAAGTCCACCCCGTCGAGCACGATCTCGAGCACCGCATTCACGCCGTCGGGGAGTGCGCTGTCCGTAATGGCGCGGAGCGTGGGCGCGAAGGCATCATTGGTGGTCGCGATCATGTTCCGGTAGCGCTTCGAGCCCACCTTGCTGCCGCTGCGCACGATGCCGCCGGGAAATGGCAGAATGACGCCCGGCATGCCGCGCATGGCCCGCACAGCCGCCTCGGCGGCGTCGAGTGCGGCCTCGTCATGCTCGGCCAGGATGAGGAAGTTGCCGCCGCCAACTCCTTTCACCTTGCCGAAGCTCTCCTCGATGAGGAATTCCCCTTCCATGACGGGGATGCGCCAGTAGCGGCGGCCCGCTATGACCTTGCTGGCCTGGAATCCGTCGCCGAACACGCGGAGCGGCTTGCCGACGAGGATGCGATCCGGCGCCTCGGGCAATCCGTCGAAGCAGGCGGTGGTGGGGCAGGTGAGGACGGTCTGGCCAATGCGCTCGACCAGACGCTTGGGGAGACTGTCGGAATCCATGGTGAAGAGCAGGACGCTGACGCCAGGGCGGCTGTCCGGCGTATCGGATGGCGCGAGCTCGCGCTCGATGGCCGCCTCGCACTTGCAGGCGATGACGGAGGTCGCGAAGCCGGTCATCTCGAGCGCGGCCGTACGCGCCCAGCCGAGCGTGCGCGCGGTGATGATGATGCGTGCACCGCGCATGCCGAAGGCTTCGGCAAAGGTGTCGTCGATGGAGACGTCGTTGATGCGCACGAACGGATAATACGATGAGGCAGAGATACGGGCGAGTCGGGATGGCGAACGCCGTACTCGATCGCCGCGACCCGTCGCTGGCGGTTCGGCAGCGCGGGCGTAACGCTTGCCGCTCCGGCGCCACGAAGCTAGTATTACTTGATGGAGTAATACCATCTGGGGAGAGATCAGCCGATGAAGATCACAACCAAGGGACAGGTCACCATCCCACAGCACATCAGAGAGGAACTGGGGCTGCTGCCGCATACCGAGGTCGAATTCGAAGTTCGTGACCAGGTCGTGCTCCTGAAGAAGGTGCGGCGCAGCCGGCGTCGCGGCCGAGCGCTGATCGCGCACATGCGAGGCCGCGCCACCGGCGGTCTGACAACGGATGAGATCATGGCACTCACCCGCGGCCAGGCGTGAGCGGAGTCCTGGTGGACAGCAACGTGCTGCTCGATGTGCTCACGGAGGACCCGGTGTGGTTCACCTGGTCGGAGCGATCACTGAGCGCGTGCGCGGAGCGGGCGGTGCTGGTCATCAATCCGATCATCTATGCCGAGATCTCGGCAGGCTTTCGGCGAAAGGAGGATCTTGACGACGCGTTGCCGGAGGCGCGATTTCGCCGGGAACCGCTGCCGTGGGACGCGGCGTTTCTGGCGGGACGGTGCTTTGTGCAATACCGGCGCCGGGGCGGCGACCGACGGTCGCCACTGCCGGACTTTTACATCGGTGCTCACGCCGCCGTGCGAGGCATGACGCTGCTCACTCGCGACGCCGGCCGCTACCGGACGTACTTCCCCTCGCTCCGTGTGGTTGCTCCGGGCGTCAGTGGCTGACGCCGGTCGCCGCCCAGCCAGGCGCGCAGGGCCAAAACACCACGCGAGGCAGCGCAGACCGAGTCGATCGCGACCGCGGTAAGGTACTCGTCCGCACCACCGCGCCTTGCATGGTAGCCCCGCTCACTGAAGTTCATGAATCGCGCGGCGCTGCTCGACCCGCTGCCGCTGCACGCCGGCGAGCCGGATCCGACGAGCACACTGCTCGTTCTCATGGAGACAATTGCGTATGCCATTGTAGAGCTTCCCGCGCGCCAGCGGATGGTGTTCGACCTCCGCCTGCTTCAGCACCGGAGCGTAGCGGAGACGGCAATTGAGTTGGGGATCGCGGAGGGAACGGTGAAAGCGACTCTTCACCAGGCCTGTGGCAATATGCGTCGAATGATTCACGCTGCCGCAGTTGTCACTGAAGACGGCGACATTTGGGTGCTGAGGGGGGGTAGGCGAACCATCTCCAGAGCGGAGTTGATCCCGTCCCCAGATTGGCGCCGCCGGCGCAACTGCGTCATGAAGTGGCGACTGCCGCAAGCGTTGACGCACGCCCTTGCCGCTCAAGAAGCGTATGAAGCCATTTCAGCGGGCTACGGTGAGGGTTACCCAACCCCAGTCGCCGAGTGGGATCACGCGCGCGACAGCACCACTCAAGCGGTCCATTACGAGCACGTTGAGCTGCTGCGCGCCCACCAGGTGCGGTGTGCCTGCGGCGAGGTAAAGCCAACGCCCATCCTGACTCAATGAATGGTGCACGCTTCCGATGATTGGGGACGTCATGCGTTGCCAGGAACGTCGCCATGTCTTCGTCTCATGTCGGCGCGCCACATAATGTGGAGACGTTCACCGGAGCCTTGGGTTTAGCAGTGATAAAAGGCTGATGGTGGCAGCAGCGTCCTGCGGAAACACAAGCGACGGTGGCGGGGCTACCTGGATCGGCAAATCTGGATTGGGGCTACGCTCGATCCCGTGCGTGTCGCTCCGCAGAGGGGTGCTGTAACTCCGCGATGGTATCGCTACACGGGCGGATGCTCTGCCGCATCCCGCACTGCCGCCACCGGATAGTTAGCGAATGACACCGTGCCGTACCGGTCGAACCAGCGCTCGAGATCGCGCGTGACCGCGGTATCGTAGTCCGGGCGCACGTGCAGCCGCTGCCCGGCGGGTGCGCGGCGCAGCTGCCCTTCCTCCACCACGAGCACACCGCCCTTGAGCACGTAGCGCGGCATCGCGAACATCTCCGCGATATTCGCATTCCGCGAATAAATCGTGACGTCCGCATCGGCCCCCGCGCCCAGATGTCCCTTGTGCGCGAGGCCGAGCTGTCGCGCCGGCCCCGCGCGCGTGATGATCGCGATCTCGCCGAGCGTGTATTCGCGCGCCAGACCGTCGGCCAGCGCGGTGCCCGCGAGCAGCTTCTGATTCACGCCCTTGAGCCGCTCGTCGCGCCAGGCGCGGTCCATGAGCAGGCGGATCAGCTCGGGATAGCTCATGAACGTGCCGCCGTTCGGATGATCCGTGGACAGCACCATGCGCCACGGATCGGCCGAGAGCAGAAAGAGCTCGAGTCCCACCACCCACTGCAGCGAGGCCACGGCGGCCCTGTCCTTGTACGCGTACGGCACGATGCCGCAGCCGGTCTCCAGTTCCACGTCCACGTTCACCCACTTGCGGCCGGAGCTGGCGTGCAGCAGATACTCCACCGCGCCATCAGCGGTGACCGTCGTGGCGTTGCCGAACATCACCTGTCCCACGTCGCCGGTCACTTCGGGGTGCGCGTTCACGTACTCCGCGATCTGTGCCGCGCCCGACGCCCAGGTCTTCCCCTTCTCGCCGGCGTAGGCGTGGAACTGGAGATGCGTGAAGTGCGCGGGGCGCCCGGTCAGGGCCCGCATGCTCTCGAGCGTGGTCGCGACGTTTCCCGGAATCCCGAGGTTGTTGCAGTGGATGTGCACCGGATGCGGGAGGCCAAGCACCTGCGCGGCGTCGGCGAGCGTTTCGATAATGGCGCGCGGGGTGACGCCATTGGCTGGTGCCGGGTCGTCGAGCGACCGGACCTCGCGGACGTTTCGCTTCCATCCTTCCACGCCGCCCGGGTTCACGACCTTGATGGCGTATGCGCCCGTGGCACCCAGCAGCCAGGCGGCGTAGTCGCGCGCGCGATCGCGTTCTCCGGCCGCGATCTGCGCGAGGAGATACGCGTCATTCCCCATGAGCACGAAGAAGCCCGCGTCGATCACCGGTGTGTCGTCGAGCTGGGCATGCGTGTCGCGCGCGTTCGCGGCGGCCACCGCGGCGTCGAATACGGTGGTGTAGCCGAGCCCCGCGTAGCGGTAGCCGGTGGTAAAGGTGCTGGGGATGGTGCCACCCGTGCCGGAGCGCGCCTCACCCTCCACCAGCCCGGGTGCGGGCGCCGGATCCACCGTATGCTCCTCCGGAAGGAGCCGGCGTCCCTGGTTCACGCTCGACGAGGCAATGTGTGCGTGCATGTCAATGCCGCCCGGCATCACGACCATCCCGCGCGCATCGAGCCGCGGTGCGCCGTCCGGCAGCGATGCCACGATGCGGCCGTCCGCGATGCACACATCGCGCACATCGCCGTTGACCCCGTTCGCGGGATCGTAGACTGCGCCGCCCGTGATGCGGAGCTGGCTCATGCGCGTACCCGCGCGGCCAGCGACGCCAGCACGGTCGCCGGGTCCAGGAGTCCACTGAGCGGCGGGCGAAGCGGGAGCGGCATATCGTCCATGCGAAACGCCAGACCTCCGGCATGAATGCCCGCGACACCGGTGTCCACCGCGACAGCAGCCGCCGGCGTCGCGGCGCTCGCGCGCGGACCGATGACGATGCGGCGCACGCCTCCAGGCTCGATGCCGCCAGCCTCGCCGCCGCCAGCCTCGATACCGCGCATGACGGCGACATCGCCAACGCAGAGCAGCACATCCACGTCGCCGCGCCGGAGCATCGTGCTGCCCGTGTCGTCAGGCCGATATCGCGGCACGCCGCGCGAGAAGTCCACGGTCATGGGGTATCCGGTCTGCCAGGTGAGCACCGCCTCGGCGCCGCCGCGATTGCCGCCAGCGCGCAGCGCGCAGAGCGAGCAGCGGCCGCGTGCGTTCAGCGACTGCGCGAGCGCGGTGAGCGATTCGGCACGCTCGGCCAATGACTCGTCCCCGTCCGGTTCGGCGTCGTAGACAATGACGGCATAGTGCGCGACCGCGATCCGGTTGGCGAGTTGCGCGGCAGGCGCCGTCACGTCACCGGCGATGTCACCGGCGGTGTGGCCGGCGGCAAGTGTGCGGAGCGCGTGAATGGCACGACTCTCGTCAGCGCCCGCGAAAGCGATGCGCTCACCCGCGCTTGCCGGCCCGCGGCGGTTCCCGACGTCCACGGCGATGACGGTGCGGCCGGCTGACAGGAGCGGCGATTCCGCCCGTTCTCCATAGCGTTCCGCAAAGCGTGGATACCGTTGGGCCGGGTCCACGGCCCAGTACACGAGAAGGTCCGCTCGATTGCGGATTTCCCCGAACGTCGCGGCGACTCGTCCACGCCGCTGCGCCGCGAGAATGCCGGTGGCCACCGTCGTGGAGCTCACGCTGTCCACCACCGCATGCAGCTTGTCCGCGATGGCTGTGGCCGCGCGTTGCGCGTCGCAGGAGATGCCGGGCGCAAGATAGACGAGCACGCGGCGCGCGGCCGTGAGCATGGCCGCAGCATCGGCGAGTGCACGTTCCAGCGGCACGGACTGGCCGGCGGAACGGATCTCCGCGGGGACCACGCCGTCGCCGAACCACGCCACGCCCAGACTGCACGCACGCCGTGCTTCGGCAATGCGCCCGTCGCGCACGACGATGTCAATGTCGTCGCACGTACAGCCGCAGCCCAGGCAGGTCACATGCTGAGTGGTGATGGCCCCATTGCTCACGCCGTCCCTCCCCGCCACGCGTCAATCTCCTGATACAGCTTTTGCGCGCGCCGCACAAGCGCGGCGTAGCACGAGGCGCTCGACCGCCCCTCTGCAAAGATGGTGCAGATGGGACGACCGCGCGGGATGCGCTCACCCGGATGCGGCACGTCGCGCACCGACGGATCACCGAGCCAGCGGCGGGTGTCGGCCATGACCGTGTCGTGACGCGCATACACGATGGCCTTGCCAGCAGCGGGCGCACTTTGCAGCGCAACATGCACATCGAACGGAATGAGCTCGCCCGCGCAGCTCCGGGCATGCGCGTGGAACACTGAAAAGCCGAACGCACGCTCGGCGAGCTCCATGGAGGCGGTGCAGCGCGGGTTCAACTCGATTACGAATGGCATGCCGCCGGACACGATGCAGTCGAGGCCGTTCACGCCGCGCAACCCGAATGTCGCGGTCAGGGCCTGGGCCGCCCGTGCGGCGCTGGCGAGCACGGCGCGCCATACGGCGGTCGTGACGTGCGGGAGGCGGCCCAGGATGTTGCCGCAGTACCTGAAACCGCTGGCTCCGAACGCCGAGTCGCCACCGAGCAGCGTCGAGAATCCGAATGGCACGGCCTCGACGCCGTTGGCGCAAAAGACGAGCGACGCGGCGACGCCGTTGATTCGCCTCTGGATGACGTGATGTCGGGAGAACGGATCGCCCGGGCGCCAGGGAGCGATGCCATGCCCGCCTCCCGACGCGCGCGGCTTGACGAGCCAGCGGCTGTGATCCTCTGCCGGCGCGCGTGGCGGCGATGCGCGCACCTCCGGAGCGGGCAGCCCATGCCGGCGCAGCGCGCGCGCCAGTTCGATCGGATTGCGGGCGTGCCTGAGCACGGCGGGCGAATTCCCCCAGAGTGCGCGGCCCCGCGCGAGGAGCTCGACGGCGCGCGGATGGTTCTCGAAGTTCGACACGTACGCCACCGCATCACCTGGAACGGTGCGGCTTATGCGCGCGGCAGCCATCGCGGTGTAGGTCGCGTGCAGGTCGTGCGCGAAGGAAATGAGCGTCCCAGCCCGGTGGTCCAGATCGCCGAACGCGTCAATGGCGGCCACGCCATAGCCCGCCCGCCCCGCGGACTCCGCCAGGGCGCGCGTGGAGACGCCGGCGATGAGGATACGTCTGCGCGCCACGCTATGAAATGCCGAGTCGCCGCCGGGCGGCCGCGGGAGAGATCAGACGCAGATGGTCGAGCACGGTGCCAGTTGCGTCGCGCAATCCCATGCCGTTCACGAGCGCTTCGTGGCGTCCGCCCGCGAGTCCGTCGGCAATCAGGGCAGCGCCCTGCGCCGCCTCCTTGGCCGTGCGCGCGAAACCCTCGAGGCGTCGCACGGCACCGTACGGGCTGAGGCGCAGACGCAGAGCGCGCTCGATGCCGGCCAGGTGCGTCGTGCGTCCGGAGAGCAGGATCTCGTGGGGATGCGGGACCGACACGGTGAGCGACGCGACCGCCTTGACCGCGCTCTCCAGGAATGCGTCGCGGGCCAGTCGTTCGCGATCCGTGCGCGGAGTGTCCAGCGAGTCCAGTGGCTGGGCGTCCTCCTCGAGGATGCTCGCCACGCCTCCAGTGAAGAGCAGCGCCTTGCTCATCGTGCCGGCCAGAAAGGCGACCTCGCCGTCGAGTGCGCCCGCTGCGCGAAGCCCAAGCGGTCCCGCGGTGCCGCCGAGTCCGTCGACGATGCGGCCTTCACCCACCGCGATCGCCGCGCTGAACGCGCCGCCCAGCTCGAGCAGGATGAGCGAGACATCGGCATACCCACAGCCGCGGCGTGCCGCCTGTTCGTGAATGGCGAGGGCGGCGGCGCACACCTTGTCCGCCGTCCCCATGTCCACGCGATTGATCTTGCGGTACGTGGGCACCGAGGGCAGGTGCACCACGCCGGGAGTGAACACGACGGGTAACCGGGCATCGGCGAGTGCGCGTGCCAGGGCGCGGAGCCCGCCGATGCCGCCGTCCTCGCCGGCCGGAGCCAGGTACGCCAGACGGAGCAGTTCGCTGGTGGCGTCCTCCACGCGCGTGAGCGGCAGCCCGTACCCGGATGGCCCGGCAATGAGCACGGCGTGCAGCTCACGCAGCGACTCCGCGAAAGCAACGGGCTCCGCGAGTGCCTCTGCCGTGGGGATGGAGCGATCGAGAAACAGCTCGCCGTCATCGAGCCCGACGAGGTCAATGGATACGGTGCCGGGATCGATGCCGATGCATCTCATAAGGCACGGAACGGCAATGGGGATCGGGAGCTCCGCGTCCCCTTCCTACTGCCGATTTCCTATTCCTCCGGCGAGCTCCAGTATCGTCTCGGCATCGAGCACCTGATTGTTGCTCTCGAAGAGACGCGCGATGCAGGCCTTGTGGATCTTCATCTTGAAGCCTCCGACGCCAATGGCGCCGAAGGTCGTGATGCCATCCTGCTGCTTGCCGTCATCGGTGACATCAATGCCTTCGATGCCCAATGGAGGGACGGCGTTGAGATCGCACGCCACGAGCAGGCCGGGACGATTCGCCCAGGCGGCGCGCGGAACGAGCATGACGCCGGCGGGTCCGGCGTTGAGCAGGATCTGGGCGCCGTCGAGGACCGTGGCGGCCTCGTCGCTGCTTTGCATGCAGGCAGCGGTGACCTTGCCGCCAAAGCGCTGGCTGATGGCGGTACGCACGCGCTCTCCTTCCTCGGGCTTGCGCGACGTGATCGACACATTGGCGCCGGCGCGGGCCAGGAGACCGGCGGCGCGCGTTCCGACAGGCCCCGTCCCGGCGGTGACCACGGTGCGCTTGCCTTTCACGTCGCCCACGGCGCGCATGATTTTCACCACAGCCGCCACGGCGGTCGTGTTCGAGCCGTTGGAGTCGAGCATGAGCGACACGTGAAAGGGGCCGAACAGGGTCTTCTTCGCGGCCTCGAGCAGCTTCTCTCCCGCAGCCATGTCGCTGCCGCCAATGAAGACGGCGGTGTTCTTCAGATCCTTGGGACCACGAGTGAAGAGGCAGCCATGAATGAGGTCGCGGACATCACTCTCGGCAACGCCACCGCGACTCATCACCACGTCCGCACCGCTGTCGTGCGCGACGACCTCGTCGAACACGCTGGGGAGACGCGAGGAATCGAGTTGCAAGAGCAGCTTCTGCATGGCGGGATGGAGTTGAGGTCAGACGGTGCACCGATGAAACTCAGGTACGCGGCAACGGGGTGCGGCATCCCGCCACGGCGTACCTGTGCAAGCATCGAGCGCGGGCTGCGCTCCTGCGGCTGCCTCCCGTGGCAGCCGCCAGAGGCCTGATCAGACTCAGCCTTCCGCGCCGCTCGCGAAGGGATGACGCGCGGTCTTCGCGCTGGCGATCACGTCGTCCATCTTGGGCAGCCCCTTCATGGCCCGTTCGATGGACTGCTTGGTGGCTTCGTAGTTGTACTTGAAGATCTTCTTGTCGTCGGCGGCATCCCAGTGAATGAACACGCCCACGAGAATGCAATAGTCGTCGGCCTTGTCCTTCGGGATGATACCCGAGGACACAGAATCCACCACGGCACGGGCGACGGCGGCCTGCGCCGGTCCGAACATCTGAACGGCCTGCTTGGCGCCCTTGATGGTGACCTTGTTGTACATCACCGTGTCCGGCTTGGCCGGCAGATTGGGGGCGACGATGGCAAGGAGGCTGGTAAACCCGTCCTTGTTGTTCGAAATGGCATTGGTGAAAGCCTGTCCGACGTGCCCCGACTTCGAGCCAATGATGAGATCGATGTGCGCCACTTCGTTCCCATCACCGACCAGGGATTCGCCGACGTAGAATTCGGCTGCCATGGTATTCTCCTCCTTACCCTTGTGGTTTACCAACGCACACGCCAACGC
>JBOHTE010000147.1:0-1042 GCA_050733555.1 Gemmatimonadaceae bacterium
GGTGTGCGCGCGGCAGCCATCTCGCTGGAGGTGCCGGGCAATCCACAGGCTTCAGAACAGGTCCGGAGCGTTGGCGTGAGCGGCGAGAGCGGCGGGAGCGGCGACTCGCTCGATGCGAAGGTCGAGGTCGTCACCGCGGATTATTTCCGGGCGGTCGGCATTCGCCTGCTGCGCGGCCGACTGTTCGACCGCGGGCTGGATCGGCCGGAGGCGCCGTCGGTGCTGATCATCAGCCGCTCGCTCGCGCAGCGCTTCTTCCCACGCAGTGATCCGGTTGGACAGTATCTGATGGCGCCGGGCGATGACTCGAAGGGTCCCGTGCCGGCGGTGGCCTATCAGATCGTGGGCGTCGTGGAGGACATCCGGTCGCAGGGTCCGGACCCCAGGCCCGTTCCCGAGCTCTACGTATTCTTCGCGCACGAACCGGTGCCGCACATGACGGTGATCGTGCGCTCGGACGCAACACCCGCGGTCATGTCAGGCGCGCTGCGCAAGGTGGTGGCGTCGCTCGATCCAGGTCAGCCCGTGACCGACATGCACCCGCTGGATACCGTGCTCGCCCGCTCCGCCGCGCGACCGAAGTTCTTCCTCATGATCCTGGGCGTGTTCGCGGTGACCGCGGTGCTGCTCTCGGTGATCGGGTTGTTCGGCGTGATGATCATGCTCGTGCGCCAACGGCTGCGCGAGATCGCCGTGCGCATGGCGCTGGGCGCCAACGGCGCGCAGGTCATGCGGCTCGTGCTCGGCCGCGGCGCGCTGCTTGTGCTGATCGGACTCTCGCTCGGCATGGCCGGCGCCTGGGCCGCCACGCGCGTGCTCACGTCGCTGCTCTCGGGCGTGAGTCCCACCGATCCCGTGGCACTCGCCGCGGCTGCGGTAGTGTTGGGTGTCATTGCACTGCTGGCGTCGTATCTCCCCGCTCGCGCGGCGTCGCGCGTGGATCCGGTGGTGGTCCTGCGCATGGAGTAACGGGGAACAGGGATGAATCACCACCGGGCAGGAAACAGGCTGATTGATTCGCCATAGCCTGCGAGGAGTGCGA
>JBOHTE010000148.1:0-9615 GCA_050733555.1 Gemmatimonadaceae bacterium
GTGGAAATGGGGAATGGGGAGGTCGATTCCCCATTCCCACGATTCCCCATTCCCGATTGCCCATTCCCCAGGGGAGGGTGGGGAGGCAGGGATGATTCCCAAGGGTGGGGTGGTGGGGCGTGGAGCATCCCCCTACAGCCCCCCCGCCGCCACCCGAATGAGATCCAGGATCGGCGCCGGGTACACCCCGAACCACACGAGCAGCACCGCCAGCACGATGACTGTTCCAGCGCTAGTGGCCGAGAGCGCCAGCGCGCGCGGCTGCACGCCCTCAGCCACGCCCGGCAGGGTGGAGAACAGTGCGATCACGATGCGCAAATAGTAGAACAACCCGATCACGCTCGTGACAGCGAGAATGATGATCAGCGCCCATACCGACGCGGATGCGCCCGCGGCGATGATGAAGAACTTCCCCAGGAAGCCGGCGGTGATCGGAATGCCCGCGAGCGACAGGATCATCAGCGTGAACACCGTCGCGATCACGGGACGCCGCCAGAAGAGCCCGCGATAGTCGTCCATATCGTCCGCCTCGCGTTCGCCATCCGAGAGCATCGCGATCACGCCGAACGCACCCAGCGTCGTGATGAAGTAGGCGACCAGATAGAACGTCACCGCCTGTACGGCGAACGCGCCCGCCGCCAGAAACGCGACGAGCAGATAGCCGAAGTGCGCAATGGACGAGTAGGCCAGGATCCGCTTCACGTTGCGCTGCCGGAGCGCCAGCAGATTCCCCACCAGCATGGAAGCCACAGCGATGATCGTGAACACCAGGTAGATCGACGGAGCCCGGTAGCCGCCATTCCCGTAGAAGAAGCGGACCAGCAACGCGAACATGCCGCCCTTGGAGATGGTCGCCACGAAGGCCGTGACGGGCGCGGGCGCGCCTTCGTACACGTCGGGCGTCCACAGATGGAACGGCACGACGCCGAGCTTGAATCCAATTCCGGTAATCAGGAGCGCCGCGCCCGCGAGCAGCACCGCGCCATGCAATCCCGTGCCCTGCGCGATGCGATCGGCGATCTCGTGAAACTGCATGGTGCCCAGTTCCGCATACACCAGCGCCATCCCGAACAACAGAAAGGCCGCGGACGATGCGGCGAGCACGAGATACTTGATCCCCGCCTCCAGTGGGAGCGCTCGCGTGTGCAGGTACGCCGTGAGCGCGTAGAGCGCCACGCTCAGAATCTCGAGCCCCAGGAAGAACGACACGAAGTGCGTGCTCGTGACCAGGATCTCCGAGCCCAGCGTGGCCAGCAGGAGCAGGACGTACAGCTCTTCGGGGCGTCCTTCACACTTCGCGAAATAGCCATGACAGAGCAGCGCCACCGCAATGCAGGCGACGATGATCATCCCGAGGTAGAAGAGGGCGAAATCGTCCACGATGAGCAGCGGCGTGACCTGAAGTGGCGCGACCGATGCAGCAGGCCGGAGCGAGACGAAGGCGAGCACCAGCCCGAGCAGCGTCACGCCGAGCGTGAGCCCGTGGCTGCGGTGCACCGCGATCAGCACCATGGCGACGATCGCGGCGCCGCCCGTGATGATCACCGGGAGGAGCGCCGTCCAGTCCGCGCCGCTCATGGTCCGCCACCACCTCGCGCCATCGCCGTCCCCACGATGCCGGACGCCGGCGCGCTCCCCACGATGCCGGACGCCGGCGCGCTCCCCACCTGCCGGCTCACCGTGTGCTGCAGCGCAGCCATGGCCGGCCGGAACGTGTCCAGCACGGGCTGCGGCCAGAGTCCGAGCCAGAGCAGGATCAGCATCATCGGCACCAGCATCAGCAGCTCGCGCGGCAGCAGGTCGCGAATGGACCAGTGGTTCGCGTTGGGTCCGTGAAACGCGCGCTGCACGAACTGCAGTGCATAGAACGTGGATGCCAGAATGCCGATCACCGCGACGATGGTCACGCCGAGATGCCCGCGGTACGTGCCCAGCAGCACGAGATATTCGCCAACGAAGTCGCCGAGTCCGGGGAGCCCCATCGACGCGAGCGCGAAGAACAGCGCGGCGCCGCTCAAGCGCGGCACCACGGCCCAGAGGCCGCCCAGCCGGTCCATCTCGCGCGTGTGCGTCCGCTCCTGCAGTGCGCCCACCAGCGCGAACAACGCGCCGGTGCTGAAGCCGTGCGCGATCATCGCGATCACGGCGCCCTGCAGCGCCAGCGTGTTCCACGCGAAGATGCCCAGCAACACGAAACCCAGGTGGCTCACGCTCGTGTAGGCGACGAGGCGCTTGAGGTCGCGCTGCCCCAGCGCCATGATCGCGCCATACACGATGCCGATCACCGCGAGCACCATGGCCACCGGCGCGAACCGGTGTGCCGCCTCGGGGAAGAGCGGCACGACGAACCGCAGCATGCCGTAGCCGCCCGTCTTGAGCAGCAGACCCGCCAGCACGATGCTTCCCGCGGTGGACGCTTCCGTATGCGCGTCAGGCAGCCACGTGTGCAGCGGAAACACGGGCAGCTTCACCGCGAACGCCACGAAGAAGCCCAGCATCAGGAACATCGCCGTGTTCGGCGGAAGCGGCGTCCCGATGAGCGCCGGATAGTCGAACGTCCACGTTCCCGTCGCCGTGTGATGCAAAACGTACAGCCCGAGAATGGCGATCAGCATGAGCAGACTGCTCAGCTGCGTGAAGAGGAAGAACTTCGTCGCCGCGTACACCCGTCGCTCGTGTCCCCAGATGGCGATCAGGAAGTACATCGGGATCAGCATGATCTCCCAGAAGAAATAGAAGAGCAGCAGATCCTCGGCGAGGAACACGCCCGTGATGCCCGCCAGCACCCAGAGCAGGTTGAGATGGAAGAAGCCCGTGGCGTCCTGGATTTCGCGCCACGACGCGAGCACCGAGATGATCCCGAGCACGAACGTGAGCAGCACGAGCAGCAGGCTCAGTCCGTCCATGGCGAGGTGGAAATGCACGCCCCATCGCGGAATCCAGAGCCAGTTCACCTGCGTGAACCATGCGACGTTGGGCACCAGCGTCATGCCGCCGTGGTGGTGGCCCCAGAGGATCAGCGCCAGCACGAGATCGGCGCACAGCGCCACGAGCGAGATCCAGCGCGACGACTCCGCGCGCCACTTCTCCCCCGCCCACGCCAGAACGCCGGCGACGATCGGAATGCCGATGAGCCAGACGAGGATCACAGGGTCAGCGCCAGGAAGACGAAGATCACGGTGCCGATCGTGATGCCGGCTGCGTACCAGCGAACCTTCCCGCTCTGCGTGACCTGGAGTCCGCGCCAGGCTTCCACGCAGACCTCGGCAATCCCCGTGTAGATGAGGTCCACCCAGTCGTCGCGATCCACGCGCGCGAACCAGAGGGTGGGGCGCACGAACGCGTGGTCGTAGAGCCAGTCCATTCCCCAATCGGTAAACCAGAAGCGGCGCAGCGCGCGCGACCAGGCCGGAGCCATGAGCGCGTGGGACAGCCCGGGGCGGCGGACGTACAGCAGCCAGGCCACGAACACGCCAACGATGAACGTGGCCGTCACAACGCCCTCCGACCCGAGTTCGCCCATCACCGCGGCACGCCCATCACGCAGCGGCGGCAACGCCAGATGCAGAAAGTTCCCGAACGCGGGGTGATCGCCAAGCCACGCCGGCAGGTTCACCCACCCCCCGACAATCGACAGGAACGCCAGGACCACGAGCGGGAGCTGCATCGCCCATCCCGGACGATGCGACACGCGCGAGTGCGGCGCGCCGAAGAACACCACGAAGATGACGCGGAAGATGTACGCGGCCGTGAGAAACACGCCCACCACGCCGGCGAGCCAGAGCCACACGCTGCCGGTCTCCGACGCGCCGGCGCTCCAGATGATGAGCCCCTTGCTGTAGAACCCCGCGGTGATGAGCGGCAGCCCGGCCAGCGAGCACCCGGCGATGAGGAACGTCCAGAACGCCACCGGGAGCTCCTTCCGCAGCGCGCCCATCTTGAAGATGTCGTGTTCGTGGTGCAGCGCCTCGATCACGACGCCGGCGGCCAGAAAGAGCAGCGCCTTGAAGAAGGCGTGCGTCATGAAGTGGAAGATGGCGGCGGACCACGCGCCCACACCACACGCGAGAAACATGTAGCCGATCTGGCTCACCGTGGAGTACGCGAGCACGCGCTTGATGTCGGTCTGCGTGAGGGCGCTGCAGCCGGCCACGAGCAGCGTGATGGCGCCAACCACGGCCACGGCGAGCTGGCCCACCGGCGAGAGCGCGTACAGCACGTGCGTCCGCGCCAGCAGATAGACGCCCGCCGTCACCATCGTCGCGGCGTGGATGAGCGCGCTGGTCGGTGTGGGACCGGCCATCGCATCGGGCAGCCAGGTCTGCAGCGGAAGCTGTGCGGATTTCCCAACGGCGCCCCCCAGCAGCAGCAGCGCGGCCGCGGTGGCCACGCCGGAGCCCATCGGCCAGTGCTCGGCGGCGCGCTGCATGAGAAGCTGGATGTCGAGCGTGCCGAGCTGGTGATACAGGAGAAAGAGTCCGATGATCAGCGCCGAATCACCCACGCGCGTCACGATGAACGCCTTCTGCGCGGCCCGCCCGTTCACCGGATCCGTGTACCAGAAGCCGATGAGCAGGTAGCTGCACAGCCCCACGCCTTCCCAGCCGAGGTACAGCAGGAGGAGATTGTTCCCCAGGAGCAGCGTGACCATCGAGGCGACGAACAGGTTCATGTAGCAGAAGAACCGGCTGTATCCCTCGTCCTCGATCATGAACTCCGCGGAGTACAGGTGGATGAGGAAGCTCACGAACGTCACCACCAGCACCATGAGCACCGAGAGCGCGTCCAGGTAGAACGCGATCTGCGCGTGGAATCCCCCGGCGGCGAGCCATGTCCAGATCACGCGGGAGTAACTGTTCCCCGCCGGCGGCGACGCGAGAAAGGTCCACGTGATGAGCATCGCGACGATTGTCGCGAGGGCGATGCTGCCAACGCCGATCCAGGCGACCACCCTGCGCGCGAGGCGCGCACCCACGATCGCGAGGATCAGTGCTCCCGCGAGTGGGAGCGCAGGAATGAGCCAGACGAGGCCGAGCATGCTAGCCGTGCATCTCGCTCGCGGCGTCCGCGTCGAGCGACTGCCGTTGCTGGTAGAACTGCAGCACGAGCGCCAGCCCCACGGATACCTCCGCGGCAGCCATTGCGAGAATGAAGATGAACATCACCTGGCCATCAGGCTGCGCCCAGCGCGATCCGGCCACCACGAACGCCAGCCCCGCCGCGTTCAGCATGATCTCGATGGACATGAGGATGAAGACGAGGTTGCGCCGCGCGAGCAGGCCGATCAGCCCAAGCACGAAGAGCACCGCCGCGAGCGCCAGTCCCGCGCTCACTGGAATCGGCGTCATGGCGTGCGCCGGGACGGGCGCGGTTCACGCCGCGCACCCAGGTGATAGGCGCCTATGAGACCGGCCATGAGGAGAAACGAGGCGAGTTCCACGCCGAGCAGGTACGGCTGGTAGAGCGCGGTCGCCACCTGATGCGGGCTCACGGCGGTGCCGGCCGTGCGCGCGCCGCCGCCCTGCGCCAGCACGACGATCACCTCGGCGAGCAGGATCGCCGCGAGCACCACGGGCCCCAGCCACGTTTCCGGCGTGAGCCAGGCGCGCTCCAGTGCTATCGTGGACGAGCCGAGGTTGAACAGCATGACGACAAAGACGAAGAGCACCATCACGGCGCCCGCGTAGATGATCACTTCGAGCGCGGCGATGAACGGTGCGCCCAGCACGAAGAACACGACGGCGACCGCGAGCAGCGATACGATGAGATAGAGCAGCGCGTGCACGGGGTTCACGCGAGTGATCGTGAGGATGGTCGCCGCAATGGCCACCGCCGCCGCGATGTAGAAGATCACCGCCATGGGTCGTCCCCCCGTGTCAGGGCATCAGATCGTGGAGATCGGCGGGCGGTGCTTCGTTCTCCGACTCGCCCTTGTCCTTCCCTCCGATCTGCACGCCGGCCACGCGCCAGAAGTTGTAGCCGGGATACTTTCCCTCGCCGTCGATGAGCAGATCCTCCTTTTCGTACACGAGGTTCTGCCGCGCATACTCGGACATTTCGAAGTCCGGCGTGAGCTGGATGGCGTACGTCGGACACGCCTCCTCGCAGTAGCCGCAGAAAATGCACCGCGAGAAGTTGATGCGGAAAAATTCGGGATAGCGCCGGCCGGTCTCGTCCTCGGTGGCCTGCAGCGAAATGCAGTCCACCGGACAGGCGACAGCGCAGAGATAGCACGCCACGCACCGCTCGCCGCCATCCGGATCGCGGGAGAGGATGATCCGGCCGCGCCAGCGGGGCGGGAGGTACGCGGGCTGCTCGGGATACTGCTTGGTGACGCGAGGCTGGAACGCGTGCAGCGCGACGTCCCAGAGCGTTCGCAGAATGCTCATCATGTGCCGGCTCCCAGGACTATGGCTCCCGTCACGAGCAGGTTGAGCAGTGCCAGCGGCAACATGAGCTTCCACCCCCAGGCCATGAGCTGGTCGAACCGCGGGCGGGGCAGCGCCGCGCGCAGCAGGATGAACACGCCGAGAAAGAACGCCGTCTTGATCACGAACCAGACGACCGGCGGCAGCCAGGGACCGAGCCACCCGCCGAAGAACAGCACCGTGATCATCGCGCTGATGAGCGTGATGCCGATGTATTCTCCCACAAAGAACATGCCGAACTTCATCCCGGAATACTCGGAGTGGTATCCGGCCACCAGCTCGCTCTCCGATTCCGGCAGGTCGAAGGGCAGGCGGCGCGTTTCCGCGACGCCGGCAATGAAGAACAGCAGGAATCCGACGAACTGCGGAATGATGAACCAGAGATGCCGCTGGGCGGCGATGATGTCGGACAGCCGGAACGATCCGGCCATCAGCACCACGCCCATGAGCGAGAGGCCCATGAACACTTCGTAGCTCACCATTTGCGCCGCCGCGCGCAGCCCGCCCAGCAGCGCGTACTTGTTGTCGGACGACCAACCGGCCAGCACCACGCTGTACACGCCGAGTGATGACATGGCCAGAAAGAAGAGCACGCCAATGTTGAGGTCGGCGATCACCACGCCCGGCCACACGGGAACCACCGCGAAGGAGAAGAGGGTGGTGAAGACGACTATGGCGGGAGCGATCACGAACACGACCGGGTCCGCGAACGGTGGAATCCAGTCCTCCTTCGCGAACAGCTTGATGGCGTCCGCCAGCGGTTGCAGCAACCCGAAGGGACCCACGCGGTTGGGGCCGTAGCGATCCTGCCAGAGTGCCAGGAGCCGCCGCTCGATCCAGATGAGCAGCGCCGCGAGATTCAGCACGACGAGCAGAATCCCGATGATGGCGATGACGGGGTGGTAGTGCGGCGTCGTCATGCGTGCTTCACCAGTCGCGACAACGCGGGAAGCGTCATGGCCGGCATGCCCTCGAGCCCCACCGGCACTCCGGCGACGCCGGCGGGAAGTGCAGGAGCGATTCGCAGCGGGAGCTGCCGCGCCGTGCCGTCCAGCGTGATGTCGATCGCGTCGCCGTCGTGGGCGCCGAGCGAATTCGCGTCCTGCGCGTTGAGCGCGACGTACGGCGCGGGAGCGAGCTGGGCGACGGCGGGCGCCGCGTGACTCAGTTCATCAGACCCGAATACGTGGTGCAGCGGAACGACGAGCCACGCGCCCTGCCGAACGGCGAACGCCGCGGGGATGTCTGCAAGCGCCGGCATGTGCGCAGGCGTGGGCCCGGCCGCGCGGCCGTCCGCGTGGATGAGCTTCACGCCGGGATCGCCCCCTTCGAGCGCCGCCGCGATCTCGGTCTGATACTGGTTCACGGCCTGAATGGAGTTCCAGCCCGGCGACCAGAAGAAGGGAATGAGCGCGGCTGGTGGCTGGCGGGTGGCGCCTTCCATTGTGAAGGAGAGCGGAGCGTCAACGTCCACCGGCGGCCTGGGCTCACTGACGTCGATGTTCGCGAGCATCGAGGTGCGGCCGCTGTAGCGCTGCGGCTCGCGCGGCACGCGGGCGCCCTCCAGTCGGTATGACGACAGGGGCGCTGCCTGAATGGCCGCTGCCAGTGCGGGGACCGCACGGCCCATGGCGACCAGCACATCATCGAGCGACTCCCAGGCATCGCCGTTCCGATGCGTTGCCGCGCGCAGGTGCGCGAGCCAGCGCCAGCTCTCCTGTATGTCGTGCTCTGGGAGCAGCGCCTGGAAGAAGCGCTGGGCACGCCCCTCGTTGTTCACCATCGTGCCATCGGATTCCGCGAACGTGCCGGCCGGCAACACCACGTCGGCGCGCGCACTGGTGGCGGTCTCGAGCGAATCCAGCACGATCACGTGCGCGGCGGACGCCAGCAGCGCATCCACGCGCGCGGCGCTCGCGCGGCGATGGAGATCGTTCTCCAGCACGATCACGAGCTCCGGCCTGGCGGCATTGTCCAGCGCTTCACCCAGCGGCCTGCCGCCCAGGAGCAGCGATCCCATGGTGTTGCATTCGGAAAGGGCGAAGAGCAGTCCCGCTGGCCGCCCCGCGGCGCACAGGGCGCTCGCGACGGCGGCCGCTGCGCGAATCATGTCTGCATCCCGACACCCAGCCCCCGACACAATGAGCGGGCGCTCGGCTGCTACCAGCGCCGCGGCGCATGACCGCGCCAGGTCCGCGACGTCCCCGCTCAGCCCGTCGACCGCGCCGGCCGACGCGTCCACGTGATGCGCGACCGCAAAGGCCAGACGGGCGATGTCAGCCGGCGCCGCCCGATACACGCTGGTGGCAAGATCGTCGAGGCCCGTCGCATTCACCGCGGTAACGAAGAACGGCCCGTGCTCGGCCTGCACGGCTTCGCGCACGGCGTGGTCCTGCCAGAGCGGAATCTTGAGCGCGGCGAGTCGCCGCATGGGTTGGCGTCGCGACGACTGCCGCAGACTCAGCGCGAGGCGCGGCGCGGTATTCAACACGTCCTCACCCACGATGAACACGGCGTCGAACTGCTCGGTCTCGCGCAGCGATGGCGACGACGCGGGCCCCGCGCGCAGCAGATCGAGCATGAGACCGGCGAGCGCCGCATCGGCATCGTTCATCCCCACGTGGAAGTGTTCCGCGCCCACGACCGCGCGCAGCGCGAAGTTCGCTTCCAGTGACGCGCGCGGCGATCCAATGCCGATCACGCTCCGGCTCTCCGTCAGGAGATGGCGTGCGCGGTCCAGCGCCTCGTCGGGGCTCGCGATGTGTTCGTGCCCGTCGCCGCGCAGCAGTGGTCGCGCGATGCGTCGCGCGCTGTTCACGAACTCGTAGCCGTAGCGGCCGCGATCGCAGAGGAAGTAGCCGTTCACGGCGCCGTTGTAGCGATTCACGATGCGGCGCAGCTTCCCGTAGCGCGAGCCGGGCGTCGTGTTGCACCCCAGGCTGCAGTGCACGCACACCGAGGGCGCCATGGTGAGATCCCACTTGCGCGTGTAATGACGCTTGAGCGTCTTGTCCGTGAAGACGCCCGTTGGACACACCTCCACGAGGTTGCCGGCGAATTCGTTCTCGAGCACGCCATCCTGCTGCCGGCCGAAGTACGCGATGTCCCGCAGTTTGAACACATTGAAATCCGTGCCGCCGGCGTATTCCCGGTAGAAGCGCACGCAGCGGTAGCACTGGATGCAGCG
>JBOHTE010000149.1:0-4240 GCA_050733555.1 Gemmatimonadaceae bacterium
TCATCACCCTGGATGCGGACCTGCAGAACCCGCCGGAGGAAATCGGCAAGCTCGGCGCGGCCATGGACCAAGGCGCCGACTATGTCGGGACGGTGCGCGCGCGCCGCCACGATGTGTTCTGGCGCAAGCTCGCCTCGCGCATGATGAACCGCATTCGCGAGCGCACGACGCAGATCAAGATCACCGACCAGGGGTGCATGCTGCGCGGCTACCACCGCAGCATCGTGGAGGCGATCAACCGCTGCGTCGAGGTCAGTACGTTCGTGCCCGCGCTCGGCTATTCCTTTGCGCGCCATCCGGTCGAGGTCGAGGTGGCGCACGCGGAGCGCACCGCCGGGCAGTCGAAGTACTCCATCTATCGGCTGATCCGCCTCAACTTCGATCTCATGACCGGCTTCTCGGTGGTGCCGCTGCAGCTCTTCACGCTCTTCGGATTCCTCACCGCGTCTGGCGGTCTGCTGTTCGGCATCTACCTGCTCGTCCGGCGCTTCGTGCTGCTGCGCGCCTCGGAGGCCGAGGGGGTGTTCACGCTGTTCGCGCTGGCGTTCGTGGTGATGGGCGTGCTCATGGCGGGGCTCGGTATCGTTGGCGAGTACATCGGTCGCATCTATCAGGAGGTCCGGGGACGGCCCCGCTATCTCGTGCGTCACGTGTACGGCGAAGCGGCGAGCATCGTGCGCCTCGACGAGTCGCGCTCCGACAGCAACGTTCAGCGCTGATGCCGGCGCCGCGCATCGTGGTCTTTGCATACTCCGACGTCGGCCATGCCTGCCTCGAGTACCTGCTCTCGACGGGCGCGCATGTGGCCGGCTGCTGCACGCACGCGGACGCGCCAGGCGAGACGCTCTGGTTTCCCTCCGTGCGGGCGCTGGCACACGCGCGGGGAATTCCCGCGCTCATTGACGTTGACCTCGCGCGCACCGATGGCATCGCGGCGCTCGCCCCTGATCTCGTGCTCTCCTTCTACTACCGTGCGCTCCTGCCGGCCGGCGTGCTCGCACTGCCGCGCCTGGGCGCGTTCAACATGCACGGCTCGCTGCTTCCCGCGTATCGCGGCCGCGCGCCGGTGAACTGGGCGGTGCTGCGCGGTGAAACCCGAACGGGCGCGACGCTCCACGTCATGACGCCACGTGCCGATGCCGGCGACATCGTGGATCAGGAAGCGGTGCCCATTGGCCCCGACGACACGGCCGCGCAGGTGCAGGCCCGGGTGCGCGACGCGGCCGTCGTCGTCCTGGCGCGCCAGCTCCCCGCGCTGCTCGAAGGTACCGCGCCGCGCCGTCCGCAGGATGCAGCGCGCGCCTCCACCTTCGGCAGGCGCCGCCCCGCCGACGGCGCCTTCGACTGGACGATGCCGGCCGCGCGCATTCACGACCTCGTGCGCGCCGTCACGCATCCATATCCCGGCGCCACGACCCGGCTCGGCGCGCATCCGGCGCATGTCTGGCAGACCCGGGTCATGCGCGATCCAACTGACGGCGCCGCTGCGGGTACGCTCGAGCTGCGCAACGGCATGCTGCACGCCGCGTGTGGCGATGGACACTGGCTCGGGATCCTTCGCGCGCAGCTCGACGGCGACACCGAACGCGACGGCGACGACCTGGCTCGACGGCTCGATCTCCTTACTCCGCATTCCACGCAATGAAGATCCTCATTCTCGGCGTCAACGGCTTCATTGGCAACGCGCTCACCGAGCGCATCCTCACCACCACCGACTGGGAGGTGTACGGACTCGACATGTCGGCCGAGAAGATCGAGCCGTTCCTCGACAACCGGCGCTTCCGCTTCCTGGAAGGTGACATCGCCATCAACAAGGAGTGGATCGAGTACCACGTGAAGAAGTGCGATGTGGTGCTGCCGCTCGTCGCCATCGCGACGCCCGCCACCTACGTGCGCGATCCGCTCGCCGTGTTCGAACTCGACTTCGAGGAGAACCTGCGCATCATCAAGCAGTGTGTGCGCTATCGGCGGCGCGTCGTCTTTCCGTCCACGTCCGAGGTGTACGGCATGTGCCCCGACGCGGAGTTCGATGAGGAGACGTCCACGCTGGTGTACGGACCGATCGCGAAGCCGCGCTGGATCTACTCGGCGAGCAAGCAGTTGCTCGATCGCGTGATCTCCGCCTACGGCCAGCAGCACGGGTTGCGCTACACGCTCTTTCGCCCGTTCAACTGGATCGGTCCGCACCTGGACGACATCGACTCGCCCAAGGAAGGTTCGTCGCGCGTGCTGACACAGTTCCTGCACAACATCCTCTATGGGGAGCCCATCAAGCTGGTGGATGGCGGACGCCAGCGGCGATCCTTCACGCACATTCGCGACGGCATCGACTGCCTCATGGCCATTCTGGAGAATCGGGACGGCGCGGCCGACAGTGGAATTTTCAACATTGGCAACCCGGCGAACGACGTCTCCATTCGCGAGCTGGCGGAGCGGCTGGTGCAGGCCGTGAGTACGTACCCCGGTTTCGAGGCGCAGGCCGCGAATGCGCGCATCATTCCCGTGGAGTCGCGCGCGTACTATGGCGAGGGGTATCAGGACATCATGACGCGTGTCCCATCCATTCGCCGGGCCGGAGAGAAGCTCGGCTGGCAGCCGAAGATCGGCTTCGACGAGGCGATCCGGCTTACGCTCGACTTCTACCTGTCGGGGCGGCCGGGACCGGCGGTGCCGTGACCGCACCTGCCGCGACCGAGCAACGCGTGGCGCTCAAGGTGGACTGCGACACGTTCGAGGGAACGCGCAACGGGCTGCCCAGACTCCTGCGCCTCTTCGATCGACACGCGATTCGCGCGACGTTCTTCTTCACGCTGGGCCCCGACCGGTCGGGGCGCGCCATCCTCCGCGTCTTCACGCGCAAGGGGTTCCTGCGCAAGATGCTGCGCTCGAACGCGCTCGCGCTGTACGGACCCAGGACGGCGCTCTATGGCACGCTGCTGCCGGCGCCGCACATCGGCCGGAAGCTCGCCACGCTCGTTCGCTCCGTGGGCGCCGCCGGCCATGAAGTGGGCGTGCACGGCTGGGATCACGTGCGCTGGCACGACCGGCTGGACCGCATGAGCGAGGCACACATCGAACGGGACTACGGTCGCGCGCACGATGAGTTCGCGCGCATTTTTGGGTACCGCGCCCGGTCCTCCGCGGCGCCTGGCTGGCACGCGACGCCGCTCTCGCTCCTGGTACAGGACCGGTACGACCTGCTCTATGCGTCGAACACCCGCGGCGGGCTGCCGTTCTTTCCGGAAGCCAATGGCCACGTCTTCCGCACCCTCGAGATTCCGACCACGCTCCCCACGTGGGACGAGACCTTCAACGCGCCGCAGTTCAGGGACGAATCCGCCTTTCTCGAATTCTACCGTGACCTCGTGCGGGGCACGGAAGTACACTCCATTCACACCGAGGTGGAGGCGACGGCGCTGCTCGCGCTCTTCGAGCGTCAGCTCGAGCTGTGGCTGGCGAATGGCGTGCGCTTCGTGACGCTCGAGGACATCGCCGGGGAAACGCTGGCGGCGCGTGAGCGCGTGCCCGCGCGCGGGATCGAGCGGATCACGCTGCCGGGGCGGGCAGGAGAGGTGACGGCCGGCGGCAGCCGGCGCGCGGGGTAGTGGCGACCGCCGCGCGCCGCTCGCCTCGGGTTACGGCTGCTTGCGTTCGCTGGCGGTGGGCAGGCACTCGTTCTCGTCGGGTGGCGCGCCCGGCTTCACGCGGATGCTCTTCGCGGGGATCCCGACGTACACGCGGTGCGCCCGCACATCCTTGGTGGCCACGGCCATCGCGCCAACCATCGCGTCGCAGTTCACGTGCACGCCGGCCAGTACCGTCGCATGGTACGTGATGCGGACGCCGTCATCGATGCGCGTGAGCGCGTTCGTGACATCGCGCTGATCCACGATGCTGTGCGTATGGCTGTAAATGTTCGCGTAATCGGAGATGGACACCTTGTTGCCCACCACGATGCCACCGCGATCGTCGAGCAGCACGTGCCGGTGCAGCACGACGTCGTCGCCCACTTCGAGGTTGTAGCCGAACGAGAATTCCACGTGCTGGAACGCCTTGAAGTTCCGGCCGCAGCGCTTGAAGATGTGAGGCGCGAGGATCCGGCGCAGTCGGACGCCCGTGTCCACGTTCTGGCCACCCATGGGCGTGCGGTCAAAGCTGTACCAGAGCCAGAGCAGCGGCTTCACGCGCTGGAACTTCGTCCGATCGCAGTCCGCGTAGTATTCGGGCTCCAGCGTCACGT
>JBOHTE010000150.1:0-1695 GCA_050733555.1 Gemmatimonadaceae bacterium
GACCTGGCCCGTGGTGTCGCCCGACGGGTTGCACATCGCGTTCGCCATGGCGACCGCCGGTACCGGCTACGACATCTGGGTCATGAACATCGACGGATCGAACAGGACTCGATTGACGTCCGACCCGGGCGACGACGCGTCGCCAACCTGGTCGCCGGACAGCGCACGGATTGCGTTTGCGGAACAAGTCGGGTTCGACACCAGCTTCATCTACATCATGAATGCCGACGGCTCTGACACTACTCGGCTCAGCCCGTCGGGGTCTTACGACTCGTATCCGGCGTGGTCTCCGGATGGCTCACGGATCGCGTTCGAGAGAATCGACAACGGGCCGACGCACATCTTCGTAATGTTTACTGATGGGTCTGGCGCAGTTGCGCTCACAAGCGGACCACGAAGTGACCAGACACCCAGATGGTCAGCGGATGGCTCACGAATCGTCTTCGAAACTGACCGTGGTAATAGCGGAATCTCGGTAATGAACGCAGACGGGACCGATCTCACGGTGCTCTCTCCACCGGGTGTATACGTCGGCTTCCCCGTGTGGGGTCGATAGCCGATCGCTGGCATGAGTTGCGGCTTGGTCTTCGGCCTCGGAAGAGCGCCGAACTCCTTTCCGTCCGCTCGCGGATGCTGCCGTACGAGCCGGCGCAATTCGCCGTCCGCACGAGCGGGAAGGAACGGCATCATGGCGTGAATGCAGGCGGCGGAGCTGCGCAAGCTGGATGACGCGGGCGCCCGTCTGCGACGCCGCCTGAAATGCGTCCTCGCCACTGTATTCTCGGATTCGCCGCGACGCTGCCGCGATGCCCGAAGCCGCGCTATCGTTCCACGCACGATGCGTTCGCCGCGCTCTGGCGGCCTCTTCCAATTCTGGAGCTCGAGGGATGATGCGCAAGGTACATGTCGCGCTCGCGCTGGTCGCGGCGCTGATGGTGATGAACGTCCCCGCGGTCGCGCAGAGCGGCTCCGGGCAGGCTTCCCTCCCCCAGCGCGCCGTGCGCCGCGACATTCCGATAACCGACATGATCCGGCGCGCCTACGCCGCCGGCACGCGCGACTCCTCGGGACGCCCGGGACCGCACTACTGGCAGCTCTGGATGGACTACACCATCAACGCGCGCTTCGATTCCGCCACCGAATCCATCACGGGCACCGAAACCGCGGTGATCCACAACAACAGCGACTCCACGATGCACTCCATCGTGCTGCGCCTCGATCAGAATCTCTTCTCCGCCAACGTGCCGCGCTCCGAGGTCGTGACCGACATCACCGACGGTATGCAGGTCACGAAACTCACCGTCAACGGAGCGAACGTGGATCTCAACCCGCCGCCACCGGTGCGGCGCCGGCGCGGCGAAGGTCCGCAAGCTCCGACCACGTTGCTCGTGCGCGGCCTCGATTTGACGTCCGCGCGCATCGAGCTGCCCACGCCGGTTCCCGCGCACGGCATCGCCACGATTGGCGCCGAGTGGCACTTCCGCGTCCCCAAGGTCGTCGCGCCAACACGCGGCATACGCATGGGCCGCTGGGCCGACACGCTCTATCAGGTCGGCCAGTGGTATCCGCGCGTCGCCGTCTTCGACGATCTGCGCCAGGGCGGCTGGGACACCGACCCCTATCTGGGCGGGTCCGAATTCTACAACAACTTTGGCCACTTCGACGTGCACCTCGACATGCCCGCAGGCTGGATCG
>JBOHTE010000151.1:0-6269 GCA_050733555.1 Gemmatimonadaceae bacterium
GTCGTGAGCAATCCGATGGATCCGGCGCCGATCACGAGCACCCGCTCGCGCGGCTGCGGCAGGTTCGCGCGCACCGCGTGTACGGAGCAGGCGAAGGGTTCCACCAGCACGGCGTCGCGGTCGCTCATCCGATCGTCCACACGCACGAGCTGCGACGCGTGCGCGACGAACTGTTCGCCCCAGCTTCCCCCCACACCGCGCGTCGTGCCAATGAGCATGCCCGGCGCAAGGTCGCCATCGGTGAAGTGCGCGCAGCGCGAGTGATCACCGGCCGCGCAGGCATCGCACGGCGGGGACACCGCGCGCGGCTCGCAGCAGAGCAGGGGGTTCACCGTCACGCGCTCGCCGGTTGCATGCCCGCGCACGGCGCGTCCCACCTCCATGATCTCCCCCACGTTCTCGTGGCCCAGCACGAAGGGAAACGAGGAGAACGGCGACGTCGACGGGCTGGCCTTGAGCGTGATGACGTTCAGGTCGCTCCCGCAGATTCCCCCCATGCGCGTCCGGATGCGCACCCACTGATCGCCCGGCAGCTCCGGCTCGGGCATGTCGCCGTATCGCGTGCAGGCGTGCGGGCCGAAATACCACGCGTCCGAGAGCGCGCCGGCGACGCGCGTGGCGAGATAGGTGGGAACGGGCGCGGCGAACCGGATCGCCTTCACGCCGGTGTGATTCCCGTCGCCGGAGTGGTTGCCGTCGGCGCGGTGGCTCTCGCCGCGGGCGTCACGACGCGCAGTGCACCGGGCACGCACGACACGTCGAGGATCGCGGACTGCGCGCGGTTGTACTCCCCGTCGGTCTCGTACGCGGGTGGTTCGGCGAAGGCCAGGCGGAACGAGGGCGCCTGTTCCATCCGCACTTCCGGCAGCGTGACGTGCGTCCCCTTGGTGGCCGATGCAAAGAGCTTGATGCGCCGGAATGGCGACGCCGCGGCAATGGAGACGGCGTCGAGCTTTCCATCCGTGACGCTCGCCGCGGGCGCAATGCGAAACGAGCCGCCGAAATTCTTCCCGTTGGCCACGATCAGCATGAGATGCCGGCGTTCGGCGCCGGATCCGTTCGCCGGGGTGGACACGCCGGCCGTCATTCCCTGGTAGCCGAAGAGCTGTCGCAGCGCGGAATACAGATAGACGGCATTCCCCCGGAGCCAGGTGATCCGCTCGACATCCTCAATGACCGCGATGTCGAAGCCGAACCCGGCGACGTTGAGAAAGTATTTCCCTTCGATCTGCCCGACGTCCACCAGCATGTCTGCATCATCCACGGCGAGGCGCGCGGTGGCGGCGAAGTCCAGCGCGGGCGCACCCACGGTCTTCGCGAAGTCGTTGCCGGTGCCCGCCGCCGCGAGGGCGAGCCGCACGGGTGCCCGCGCGCTCAGGATCGCGTTGGCCACGTTTCCCCATGTGCCATCGCCGCCCACGGCCACGATGGTGTCCACGCCTTCCTCGATCGCGCGAAGGGCGACGTGTCGCTCGTCGCCCTTTGCCCTGGTGCTTCGAATGTCGGTGACTCCCACCGCGCCGAACGCGGCGCGGATTCGCGGTTCGGCCTTCGCGCCCCGCCCCTTTCCCGAGGCGGGGTTGATGATCACGCAGACCTTACGGCTCATCGCCGCGCGTACGAGGCGAGCTGCTGGAGCGGGTAGAACGTCTGCAGACCGTCTTTCATCCACAGTTCCCGGAACGGCGTGACGTCCACCTCCCAGTCCTCGAGCAGCTCGGTCATGGCCTGCGAGTGCAGGACGATCCCGCCGCGCTCCTCTTCGTTCTCGCTGAACTGGCCGGCCATGATGATCGTGGATGTGTACGCGCCATCCTCGTCGGTCATGAAGGTCTGATAGCGGTGCTCCACCTGCGACCATTCGTGCTCGGTGATGGTCATGTCCACGATGGGCTGGCCGCGGTCGGTCGCATGAATCGTGATGTGTCCATCGCCGCGCTCCCAGGCGATGGAGATGTCCTGCATGTAGTGCGGCAGGTGCCAGCGCTCGATCGCGTGTTCGCGCGATTCCCGCGTGGTGGTGCCAAGCCGGAAGGTGTAGAACGCGGCGCGCGGCCAGGGCTGCCCCTGTTCGATGCGCGGCGCCACGAGTATGGAGAGAATGAGCTCACCGTATTCACCAACGGGGCTGTCGTGAAAGTCGAACGCCATCACGGACAGCACGCTCGAGCCGTGATGAGGCTCGATCGGCTGCAGATCGGGCGGCAGGATCGCGCGGGCGTTCTGCGTGGGGAACTCGAAGAACCCCCCAATGGCGTCGCGGAAGTGATACTGCACGAGGCCGTTCTTGTTGCTGCTGCTCATAGGAGAATCCCCTCTTCACGAAGGACCCGGACGAGGATCGAGACGCCCTCGTCGAGCTGTTCAAAGGTGTGCGACGCCGAGATCGACACGCGCAACCGCGATCGATGCTTGGCCACCGCCGGATAGACGACTGGCTGCAGATACACGCCGGCCCGAAAGAGCCTGTGGCACAACTGGAAAATCCGCCGGTCGTTCCGCACCATGATCGGGATGATCTGCGATGTGGAGTCGCCGACATCGACGCCTTCCTTCTCGAGGCTGCTCCGTATGTAGCGCACGTTCTCCCACAGCCGGTCACGGAGCTGGGGTTCCGCCTGGGCGATCCTCAGCGACTGGAGTACGCCCGCGGCGACTACGGGCGACAGCGCGCACGAGAACACCCGGGAGCGGGCGAAGCCCTTCAGATAGTTGTACAGCTTTCGCGTTCCAGCCACGTACCCGCCCTGGCCGCCGAGCGCCTTGGAGAAGGTGCCGATGTGGATGTCGACCTCGTTCTCCAGGCCGAAGTGCTCCACAATGCCCCGCCCGTGCTCGCCGTACACGAATGCCGAATGCGCCTCGTCGAGCAGGATGCGCGCTCCGTACTTGCGACAGACCTCCACGATCTCCGGCAACGGGCACACATCGCCGTCCATTGAATAGACGCCTTCGATCGTGACGAGCCGCTTGCCGCTCGTCTGCTTGAGCTTCTTCTCCAGGTCGCCCGGGCTGTTGTGCTTGAAGAAGCGGACGTTCGCCTTGGAGAGGATCGCACCGTCCACGATGCTGGCATGGGCATTCTGGTCGGCGAGGATCCAGTCACCCGGACGCATCAGGCCGGAAATCATGCCGAGGTTGGTGCTGTATCCGGTGGGGAAGACGAGCACCGCCTCCTTGCCCTTGAAGCGCGCCAGCTCCTCCTCGAGCTCCACGTGCACATCCATCGTGCCGCTCAGGATGGGAGAGCCGGCGGCGCCCAGTCCGTACTGGTCCAGCGCGGCCTTTGCCGCCGCGATGACTTCGGGGCGGTACGACAAGCCGAGATAGTTGTAGGATGATAGATTGAGAAGCTTGACGTGCTGGTGACAGAGTCCTTCCGTCACATCGATGCGGCCCCGTGGTGGCGTAGACATGGCCTGGGCGAACAGGTAGTAGCCCTGCTGAATCGCCTTGGTGAACCAGTCATTGTATGGATCAAGAATCGCGAACGGGTCGTCGCTCGACGAATAGAAGAAACTACTGTAATCGTAGTCGGAGACGCTCGAATCACTCGTCTGCGCTTCGACTCGTGTTGCCATGGGTGACCTCCACTTGAGTGCCGACAGCACCGAACTGTTTATGCCTCGCGCCGGCATCGACTCCCGAGTCACACAACTGGGGCGTTCGCTGCGCAGCGGCCTGCTGTTCCTGGTCTACTGGCTCTACCTCGGCTGTTTCGTCGGGCTGGGCCAGCGCCTCGTGATCTGGCCCGCCATCCTGCTCGTCCCGCGCCGTCGCAACGCCATCGTGCGCGCCTGGCTCAAACTGAACGCCAGGATCTCCCTCGGTCTCGCTCGCTACATCGCCAATGTCCGCGTCACCACGCAGGGCCCATCCCCCGCGGAGAGCTGCATCGTGGTGATGAATCACCAGTCGCTGCTCGACATCCCCATAGCGATCGACGCCGTCTTCGGGCCGCCGCTCATCATCCTCACCCGCGACCGCTACCAGTGGGGCATTCCGGGCATCTCCGTGCTGGGCCGGCTGGCGCGGTTTCCCTTCGTGTCCCAGAAGCGTACCCCGTCGCGCCTGGAACTCGCCATGCTGACGGGCACCGTCGAGCGCGTGGACCGCGGCGAAGAGTCGCTTCTCATCTTTCCCGAAGGACACCGGAGTCGCGATGGCTCCATCGGTCGCTTCATGCGCGGCGGCCTGCGGATCGTTCTCGCGGGAACGCGGCGTCCCGTGTACTGCATCGTGACCGATGGCATGGCGCACGCCCGAACCTTCAGGGAATCGCTCGTCCGCTTCGCCAGCAGCGATGTGCGCGCCGTGATCTCCGGCCCGTTCACGCTGGCCGACCACTCCGATCCGGACGCCTTCATTGCTTCGCTGCGCGAACACATGATCGCGTCGCTCGAGCAGCTTCGTTCAACATCGTCGGACCACACACCCTCCGGTGCAGCCGATACCACTGCCGCCCGCTGACCAGGAGTTGCGCGCCGCCCTCGCCGGCGGTCTGAGCGACCCTCCCGCTCCGCGCGCCGCCCAGCTTGCCCAACATCTCGCACGCGTCTTCGGGCCATCCACGACAGGGATCGTGCATTACGGATCGCACGTGCAGCGCTCCGACGCCAGGCCCGAGAGCGCCCATGATTACCTCGTTATTGTGGAGCGATATGCCGACGCGTACAAGTCCCTCGCGGCGACAATCTCTCCATCCTACCGCCCGGCGACCGCGGCGTTCCTCAATCGCATCCTGCCGCCGAATGTGATTTCAATAACCCTGCCCAACGAGTCGCCCCCGCTGGAGGCCAAGTGCGCCGTCTATTCACTGAGTGATTTTCTGCGAGCCTGTTCAGCGCGCGCCAGAGATCACTTCGCGCTGGGCCGCCTTTTTCAGCACGTCCAGTTGATCTGGACGAAGGATGCCGTGCATCAATCGCGCCTCACGGACGCTCTTCAGCGCTCGCGCGCCCTCACCTGGTCATGGGGACGCCCGTATCTGCCATCGAAGTTTGATGTGGAAAGCTACTGTCGGATACTCCTGGCGACGTCCTATGCCGCAGAGATACGTCCGGAAGGCCTCGAGCGCGTGGCTGACCTCGTCACGGCGCAGCGGGATATACTGGTGCCAATGTATGGTGCCCTTCTCGCGCATCTTGCCAGCGAAAGGATAGTCGCAACCGATGGGAAAGTCTATATGGATTTGCGCCCGCCGGGCGCTGTCGCCAGGGCGCGCGCCGCGCTGTACTTCCGGCGCAGCAAGATCCGCGCGACGCTCCGCTGGCTGAAGTACATAACCCTCTATGACAACTGGCAGGAATACATTCTGCGCAAGATAGCTCGACGAAGCGGCATCTCGGTCGAATTGACCGCCCGTGAGCGCCGCTGGCCGCTCATATTTCTCTGGCCCAAGGCTCTTCGATACTTGAGGGCAAGACCTCAACGTCGCATCTGACATGACTCCGACCACCTACGTTGCCCTCATCGCCGCTGCGATCGTCCTGCTCACCATGCCGCTCTACGCCATCGTGGCGCGCGACCGCGAGATGGATGCGGACGTGTCACGACGACCAACCACCTTCCTGCTCGGCTACTGGATTCGCGACTGGCTGATGTGGCTCATCTCGCCAATCGAGCGCCTTTTCGTCACGTGGAAAGTCTCGCCGGACTTCTTCAACTATTTCGGCGGCGCGATGGGACTGCTGGCGGGGGTCGCGTACGCCACGGAATCGCTGGCGATCGGCGGGTGGTTCATTCTGCTCGGCGGTCTCGCCGACATCTTCGATGGACGCATCGCACGAGCCCGCGGCATCAGCTCGAACTATGGCGAGTTTCTCGACTCCATGCTCGACCGGTTCGCCGAGATGTTCGCGTTCATGGGACTGGCGGTGTACTTCGAGCCGAATAGCTGGGCCATGCTCGCCGTGCTGCTGGCATCGGGTGCCTCGATGATGGTGAGTTACGCCAGAGCGAAGGGCGGTGAGGTCGGGGTGGAATGCAAGGGCGGGTTGATGCAGCGCGCGGAGCGGCTCGTGCTGCTGGCGGTTGCCTCGTTGCTCGACGGTCCGATCACCGGCGCGGCGCACTGGGAGCCTGGGGCGTTCCTGCTCACGGTCGTCACGATCATTGGCGTGCTCGCGCTCGCCACGGCGGTGTACCGGACGTACTACATCGCGAAGCAGTTGGGGGATTAGCCACGCCCTACTCCACACCCTTGGGAATGGGCAATCGGGAACGGGGAATCGTGGGAATGGGGAATGGGGTGGAACGACAGGCCCCGA
>JBOHTE010000152.1:0-2054 GCA_050733555.1 Gemmatimonadaceae bacterium
GCGCGCCACTGGCGGTGTCGATCTCCCCCTCCCTCATTCGACGTACAAGTGGAAGCAGAATGCACACCGTACCCGAACGGAGGCCGAACAATGCGATTCATGGTGATGGTCCGGGCCAACTCGGATAGCGAGACGGGCAAGCTGCCCAGCAACGAGCTGCTGGCGGCCATGGGAAAGTACAACGATGAGCTCGTGAAGGCCGGTGTGCTGCTTGCGGCCGAAGGACTGCAGCCGAGCTCGAACGGTGCACGCGTGCGATTCTCGGGCTCAAAGCGCACAGTGATCGATGGCCCATTCGCCGAAACCAAGGAGCTGATCGCGGGCTTCTGGCTCATCCAGGTAAAATCGAAGGAGGAGGCGATCGAATGGGTCAAGCGCTGCCCCAATCCGTTCGAGAGTGACTCCGACATCGAGATTCGCCGGGTCTTCGAGGCAGAAGACTTCGGGAGCGAGTTCACGCCTGAGCTCCGCGAGCAGGAGGAGCGCCAGCGCGCAGCGATCGCCTCGCGGCAGCAGCAGTAATCCCGGACAACACCATCAGGAGACAGACCCATGCGGTTCATGACACTCTACAAGCCGGGCCGTGAGAGCGATGTTCCTCCCACGCAGGAGGAAATGGCGGCCATGGGACAATTCATTGAAGATCTGGCGAAGGCCGGCGTTCTGATTGCCACCGACGGACTGCAGTCCAGTGCAAAGGGTGCCCGCGTCCGGATCGCGAACGGGAAGTTCACGGTCACCGACGGCCCCTTCTCGGAGAGCAAGGAGCTGATCGCGGGCTATGCGATCCTCAATGTGAAATCCATGGAGGAAGCCATCGCGTTGACCAAGCGGTTCCTGGCACTGACGGGTGAAGGCGAAAGTGAAATCCGGCTCATGCATGACGAGCCGGCATACGATGCCCGTTCGGCGCCGGGACAGCACGCGGGAGTCTCGGGCGGCGCGAGCGCCTGACGACCTGATTGCTCGCGGGGGACTTGCACGCGGCGGCGCGGCTGGTGTGATTGGATGCCGTGACGGCATCCGACACCCATCGCGCGATCGACGCAGTCTGGCGGATTGAATCGGCGCGCCTCATCGCGGGGCTCGCGCGCATTGTGCGCGACGTGGGGCTCGCCGAGGATTTGGCGCAGGACGCGCTCGTGGCCGCGCTCGAGAAATGGCCTGACTCGGGAATTCCGGATAACCCCGGCGCCTGGCTCATGGCCACCGCGAAGCATCGGGCGATTGATGCCATGCGCCGGAACAGACTGCTCGAGCGCAAGCACGAACAGCTCGGCAATGAGTTGCGGGATCAACAGGAGAGCCCTGAGCCGGATCTCGTCGACTCACTCGACGATTCCATTGGTGATGACCTCCTCCGGCTGATTTTCACGGCCTGCCATCCCGTGCTCTCCGCCGAAGCGCGTGTGGCGCTCACGCTCCGGCTGCTCGGTGGTCTGACGAGCGAGGAAATCGCTCGCGCCTATCTCGTGTCTACGCCTACGATCCAGCAGCGGATCGTCCGGGCGAAGCGCTCGCTCGCGGCGGCGCACGTGCCCTTCGAGGTGCCGCGCAGCGAGGAGCGCGAGCGCAGGCTCGCGAGCGTCCTCGAAGTCATCTACCTGATCTTCAACGAAGGCTACACGGCCACCGCGGGCAATGACTGGACACGACCGTCACTCTGCGAGGAGGCGTTGCGCCTTGGTCGCACGCTCGCCGAGCTGGCGCCCGCGGAGCCGGAGGTGCACGGGCTCGTGGCGCTCATGGAAATTCAGGCATCGCGGCTGCGCGCGCGCACTGGCCTGTCCGGCGAGCCGGTGCTGTTGCTCGATCAGGACCGTTCGCGATGGGACCAGTTGCTCATTCGGCGCGGGCTCGCCGCGCTCGCGCGCGCCGAATCGCAGGGCGGTACGCCTGGCGCGTACGCGCTGCAGGCCGCGATGGCGGCGTGTCACGCGCGGGCGCGCGTGCCGGAAGAGACGGACTGGTTGCGCATCGCCGGGCTCTACGATGCCCTCGCGCAGCGCACCCCATCGCCCGTGGTGGAATTGAATCGCGGCGTCGCCCACGCC
>JBOHTE010000153.1:0-2939 GCA_050733555.1 Gemmatimonadaceae bacterium
ACCCCTCCCTTCTCAATTCCCCATTCCCGATTGCCGATTCTCAAGGGAAGGATGGAGGTGAGGGGATCATTGCCGATTCCCAGGGGAAGGGCGGTCGGGCGCGGACCCCCCCTCGATCTCCCGTGCCACCTCGTTGCGGTTCCGCCACGCGACGAGAAACACGATGATCGCCACGACAATCACGAGCCCAATGGCAATCCGATCCTCGTGGCGGCGCACGTGGCCGATCATCACCACCGCGGTCTGACCAAAGCCCCAGCCGAGCGCCGTGAAGATGCCGCTCCAGACCCACGCGCTCACGCCGCTGCCAATCACGAAGCGGGCGATCGGGACCTCGGCCGCGCCGCACGTCACGGGGAGAAGCAGGCGGGCGCCGTACGCGAAGCGCACGGCCAGCGAGGCGCGCCACGGACGGTGGCGTACGGCATGGAGCAGTTTCGCCATGGGGGCGGCCAGCCAGGGCCAGCGCTGCGCGACGCGCCCCGCACGCCATCGCCCCAGGGCGTAGAGCACAACGTCCGCTGACCAACTGCCAATCGCACACGCCATCGCGGCCCGCACCGGATGCAGGTGCCCCTGATGGGCGGCAAAGCCCGCGATCACGGGCGCGGCCTCCTCCGTGAAGATGCTGGTTGCACCCAGGGTGACGTACGCCCAGAGGTGTGACAGCTTGCTCAGCAGTGAGTGAGTTGCGACGAGAGTCAGAAACATGGATTCGGGAAAGGTAGCCTCGGACTGGCGCTCGCCGAACATCTGCACGCACCACATATTTGGCAACCACGATTCCGGCGGCTGCCGGCGGCCCATCACACGCTCTGCGCGCTCTCCCGAGGCAGACCATGCGGAAGTTTCCCCTCTGGCTCGTCCCGCTCCTGGCGGCCTGCCACGACTCCACGAGCCCCCGCGCGTCCAGCCTGACGTGCGGTTTGACGTCAGGGGGCAGCGTACCGGCCACGGTGCTCGACCTGTCGGTGGGCGAGCCGAAATTCCTCAACCTCTCCGCGGCACAGGCGAGCTGTCTGCAGTTCGCACCGCACGCGAACAGCGTGTATCTCTTCACGCTGTTCAACACGGATACGAGTCCGCGGAGCGCCGCCCTGGTCAAGCTGCATGGCGACTCACCGGACAGCGCCCCGAGTGCCCGCGTCGTCGCGAATTCGCCGGACGTGGTCTCGGCGCTGACGTCGAGCAACGGCATGGCGCTGGGCGCGCAGATGGCCGGCATGTCTCCGGCAACGTTCGCGGCAGGCCAGGCACTGCACGCCCGCCTGCTGGAATCGGATCGCCAGTTGGTGCAGCGGCGTGGCGGACCCGGCGCCGTGAAAATGCGGGCGGTCGTGAACCGTCAGGCGTCCGCGCGGCGCGACCGGGCGCTCTCGCGCGATCTCAGCACCGTACAGGCGGGAGACACGGTGTCCTTCCGCATTCGCGATATCCGCTACGACTCCGACTGCTCACTCTCGTTTTCCGTCCAGGCCCGCGCGGTGTATGCGGGCCCGCACAGCGTGATCTATGAGGACATCACCGCGCCGCTGGCCGGCACCATGGATGCTGACTATGCCGCGATCGGCGCCGAATTCGACTCGCTGACGTATCCCATGCTCCTGAAGTACTTTGGCGACCCGCTCGCCTACGGCGGGCAACTGCGCAACGGCGGCAAGGAGGAAATGCTCTTCTCGCCGGTGGTGAACGATGATTTTTCCGGCGTGGCCGGCTTTGTGACGGCCTGCGATTTCTTTCCATTCGACACCAGCACAGGACCTGACCGCGATCTCGTCTCCAATGAGGCCGCGATCTTCTATGCGTATCTGCCGGAACGCCCCGAAGACGAAGCGAGCTGGTTTTCCTACGTTCGCGGCGTGCTCGCGCATGAATCCAAGCACATCGCGTCGTATGCCGCGCATCTGAACAACGGTGCTGCCTCCTTCGAGGAGGAATGGCTGGAAGAGTCCACGGCGCAGACGGCGGCGGAAATCTTCCAGCGCACTTTTTCCGGCACGTCCTGGCGGCGCCAGGCAACGTTCGCCGCGACCGTCGGCTGCGAACCCCCGCTCACACAGGAGAACGGCTGCGCGGGAGATCATCCCGAAGTGATGCTCGACCACTTCGCCTTTCTGTACGACTACCTCTCCAACGTGAATTCGGAGAGCCCGATTCTCGGCGGCGGGTCGGCGGACTATGGCGGGTCGTGGTCATTCGTGCGCTGGGCGCTCGATCAGTACGTACCGTCCGAAGCCGCCGCGCTGCATGACCTGACGCAGAGCACGACGCTCACCGGAATCCCGAACCTCGTCGCCCGCACGAACCAGCCATTCAGTACGATGGTCGCCGACTGGTCGCTGGCATCGGTGCTGGCCGGCTATCCGGACGTGGCGCCCACGTCGTCACGCTATCTGTTCCGCGGCTGGGATGACGCGGGCATTTTCCGCGGCATGCACGACCAGTTGTTTTATACCACTGGCGGCCGGGCCTTTCCGCGCGTGTATCCGCTCAAGCCGCAGCAGCTCCACTTCGGCGAATTCGACTTTGCGGTTCGCATGCCCGGTGGCGGCAGCTCGTACTTCGAGCTGGACAGCCCGACGGCCATCCGGGAGAACGTCCAGCTCCAGGATCCCGTCCACGAGACGTTGCTCACGGACGGGCCGATCCGGGCCGCCGTGGTACGCGTGCAGTGACCGCGTGCATGCAGCCAATGGCAGTACGCCATGCGACCGCGTGGCACCGTCGTCCCTTACTGTTCCCGTAGCGCGCTCATCGGTGTCTCCGCGAAAACATCCCGGCTGCTCCACAGTCCGATGATCAGCGTGAGCATCGTCGCACCCACCGCGAGCGCAACGATGGGCAGTGGTGATGGCGTGAAGGGGGAATCGAACACGAAGCGCATGAGCGCCCACGCCGCCACCACGGAGAGCACGACGCCCGTGGCGCTGGCCAGAATG
>JBOHTE010000154.1:0-4667 GCA_050733555.1 Gemmatimonadaceae bacterium
TGGTTAGAGCGCACGCCTGATAAGCGTGAGGTCGGAAGTTCAACTCTTCCCAGGCCCATTTGGTATACGACGACCCCGCTTGCGACTCCGGTGGCAGGCGGGGCGTTTCTCTTGTCACCAGGTCGCACGATGTCTGGCTTCGGTGTGTGGATTGGTCACGCATTCGCCAGTTGCTGGGCCGGGGTCCGCTGCGGCATCGTCTCGTCATCTGGGTCCTGATGACACTTCAAGACCGTCTGTAGTGCACGCGGAGGGCAATCGCGCGAGAATCGCGGCGTTAAGCCCAATCCATTTCCGCGCTCTTGATCCCCACCCGATCTGGGTGGCCGTGCGCGATGCCCGACGCCGGAAAATAGGAGGTTCGTCCCGTGTGGTGCGCAGCGGCGCCACCAATAGTGGACCCGCTTGCTGACCGGGCCGTCTGCGTATGGCTGCCATCGGGTTGCCAGAAGGACTACACGGGCCACGGCGCAACCCACGGAGGTTCCATGTTTACTGCCCGACAGCGGTATGGCGCGCATCGGCGTTGCAGTGCGCCGGCACACAGGCACCGGCGCACGCACCTTCACGTTGTCGCCTGCACCGCGCTGGGCGCGATGCTGGTGACAGGCTGCGCTGATGAGGGCGTGACATCACCCACTCTTGAGCATCCCCAGCAATTGAGCCTGCGTCTGTCCGGTGGCGGTGCCACCGACCTCGGCACATTGGGAGGTGCAAGAAGCACCGCCCTGGGGATCAATGCCGACGGCCAAGTGGTCGGGGAGAGCCAGACAAGCTCCGGAACCGTGCACGCTTTTCTCTGGCAAAGCGGGCAAGCAATGCAGGACCTGGGCACCCTTGGCGGGGAGACGAGTTCCGCAGCGGGGATCAACTCCAACGGCGAAGTCGTCGGCTACAGCGTTACGGCCTCAGGTCAACAGCACGCGTTTCTCTGGCAAAGCGGGCATGGGATGCAGGATCTGGGCACCCTGGGTGGGGAGACGAGTTCCGCAAGGGGGATCAACGACAAGGGCCAGGTCGTCGGATACAGCTCTACAGGCACTGGGCTGTTGCATGCCTTTCTCTGGCAAAGCGGGGAAGGGATGCAGGACCTGGGCACCTTGGGCGGAGCCGAAAGCATCGCATCCGGGATCAACCGCGCGGGCCAGGTCGCTGGGACGCTTGCTACGGCTGCGGGGCAAGAGCACACCTTTCTTTGGCAGCATGGGAGAGGGATGCAGGACCTGGGCCCGTCGGACGGAGGGCGCAGTGGCGCAGAGGGAATCAACACCAGGGGCGAGGTCGTCGGTCTGCTTTCCAGCATCAGCATAACGTCGGGGAATGAGCACGCGTTTCTCTGGCGACGTGGCCAAGGGATGCAGGATCTGGGTGACCTCGGAGGCGGCTTCAGTTCGGCGAGTGGGATCAACATCAAGGGCCAGGTCGTCGGAATCAGTAGGACGAATTTGGGGGACGGGCACATAGAGCGCGCGTTTCTCTGGCAAGGCGGGCAAGGAATGAAGGACCTGGGTACTTTGGGCGGGGACAATAGCGACGCGAGTGCGATCAACGATCATGGCCAGGTTGTTGGGGCAAGCGAGACCAGCTCGGGCGATTGGCACGCCGCTCTCTGGCAGTGAGCACACCGCAACCTGTCGAAGATCACGGGCCGATGGAGTGCGCAGGATACCGTGCTTCGGGAGGCATTCCGAATCTCAGGCGACCCACGCGCCAGAGGTCGCGACGATGACATCTGGCGCGTGTCAGAGTTCCGCTATGGCGCCTTCCAGCCCGTAGCGTATCTTCCTGCCGGCGCAAATCCCTGAGTACCCGACAACTCGACGCACGTCCACGCGGCGGTTCGCTGGCAATGCCCCTCGATGCACCCACCACACCGGTGGAGCAGTTGGCTGTGGCGCTCGCCGATCGGTATCGCCTCGAGCGCGAACTCGGCGCGGGCGGCATGGCCACTGTCTATCTCGCGCACGACCTCCGGCATGACCGCGAGGTCGCCATCAAGGTCCTGCGCTCCGATGTCGCCCAGACGCTCGGCGCCGAGCGCTTTCTGCGCGAGATCCGCCTCGCAGCCCGGCTCAATCATCCGAACATTCTCCCCCTCTTCGACTCGGGCGAGGCCGCGGGCGCTTTGTACTACGTGATGCCGAAGGTCGAAGGGGAATCGCTGCGCGACCGGCTCGACCGCTCGCGGCAGCTCCCCGTTGACGAGGCGGTACGGATCGCGGTCGAAGTCGCTGGTGCGCTCGACCATGCCCACCGCCATGGCGTCGTGCACCGCGACATCAAACCCGAAAACATCATGCTGCAGGAAGGGCATGCCCTCGTGGCGGACTTCGGCGTGGGCAAGGCCTTGAGCGCTGTCGAGGGGGAGGCGTTCACGCAGATCGGCATGAGTGTCGGCACGCCCGCGTACATGAGCCCGGAACAGGCGGCCGGCGATGACGTGGACGCCCGCACCGATCTCTACTCGCTCGGCTGCGTGTGCTACGAAATGCTCGTGGGCGAACAGCCGTTCACCGGCACGAACGTACAGGCGGTGATCGCCAAGCGGTTCGTGCAGGCGCCGGCGGATGTTGGCGCGCTGCGCGACGGCGTGCCGCGACCGGTCGCACGCGCCATCCAGAAAGTGTTGTCTCGCACGCGGCACGATCGCCACGAGAGCGGCGCGATCTTCGCCGCGGCGCTCGGTGAAGTCGACCCGGCGCCGTCGAAAGCGGCGCCGCCCGAGAAGTCGCTCGCCGTGCTCCCGTTCGAGAACATGAGCGCGGATGGCGACAATGAGTTCTTCGGCGACGGCATGGCCGAGGAGATCATCAACGCGCTGGCGCAGATCCAGGGGCTGCGCGTCGCGGCCCGCACGTCCGCCTTCTCCTTCAAGGGGAGGCACGAGGACCTGCGCGTCATCGGCGAGAAGCTGAACGTCGCGACGGTCCTGGAAGGAAGTGTCCGCAAATCGGGAAATCGGCTCCGCATTACGGCACAGCTCATCAACGTCGCCGACGGATACCATCTCTGGTCGGAGCGCTATGATCGCGAGCTCGTGGATGTGTTCGCGGTGCAGGATGAAATCGCGAGCGCCATTGCGGCAAAGCTGCAGGTGACGCTGGTGAGGCCCGTCGCGGAACCAGCCGCACCCGCCACCACCGCGCAGGTGGAGGCGTACGAGCTGTGTGCCCGCGGGCGCTCCTTCGCGCTGCGGCGAGGACGGTCGATCCTTCCTGCTCTGGAATGCTTTCAACAGGCCATCGCGCTGGCGCCCGACTATGCGCCGGCGTACGCCGGCCTCGGCGAAACCTGGCGCATCTACGCGCAATACAACTTTGGCGCCGTCGCCGATGTGATTCCCAAAGCGCGGGCGGCTCTGCAGCGCGCGCTCGAGCTCGATCCCGACAACGCCAACGCGATGGGGACGCTGGCGACGATCGCGCTCATGTACGACGGCGATCATGCGAGCGCGCATCGCCTCTGGGAACGCGCCCTGTCCCTGAACACGATTCTCTCCGACGTGCGAGGCATGTACGGCGTGTGGGGACTGATCCTCACCGAGCGGGATGATGCTCGTGGGCTGGCGGAACTGGAGCGCATGGTGAAGGACGACCCGCTGAGCTCTCTCTGCGCCGGCGTTCACGCCGTGGGCCTCGGACTGACCGGTCACGATCGTGAGGCCATCGCCGAGACCGAGCGCGCCGTGACGCTGGATCCCACGTCGTACGCGGCCCACTATCTCCGCGTCTGGGCCTACGTCTGGGTCCGGGATCTCGAAGGGGCTGCACGCGTCGTCACGGAAGCCATCAACCTCTTTGGCCGCCTGCCGCCGCTGTTGATGGTACTGCCTGCGATCTACCTGGGGCGCGGGGACCGCGTGCGTGCCGAAGCGGTGTACGCCGAGTTGCAGGCGCGCGCGGTCACGAGCGACGTCCCGTCCTTCACGCTCGCGCAGGCCGCGATGTACCTGGGCCGCACCGAGGAGGCCATGGCGCACGCCTTCGACTCCGCCGACCGGAAGGACTACATCGGGCCGGTGTGGATCCGCGGGTCGTTCAGTGATGGTTTTCGCGATCACCCGCGCTACGCGGAGCTGCGACGGAGGATGGGATATTGAGAGACGTACGCGCCGAGCTCGAGTCGGCACTCGGCGGCAGCTACACCGTGGAGCGGGAGCTGGGTGGCGGCGGGATGTCACGCGTGTTCGTCGCCACCGACACCACCCTCCATCGCAGCGTGGTCATCAAGGTGATCGCGCCCGATCTCGTCGAGGGGCTGAGCGCCGAGCGATTCGCGCGCGAGGTGCAGGTGGCCGCGCGACTGCAGCAGGCCAACATCGTGCCGGTGCTCACTGCCGGCAACGCGAACGGTCTGCCGTATTACACGATGCCGTTCGTACGCGGCGAATCGCTGCGCGCCCGGCTCGCCACCGGGGAACCGGTTCCGGTTGCGGAGGCGGTGCACATCCTGCGCGACATCGCACGGGCGCTCGCCTACGCGCACGGCGAAGGCGTCGTCCACCGCGACATCAAGCCGGAGAACGTGCTGCTCTCCGGGGGCGCGGCCGTGGTCACCGATCTCGGCATCGCGAAGGCTATCGACATTTCGCGTACGCGCGACGGCAAGGCTGACGGCGCCGTCAACTTCACGCTCACGCAGGCCGGAAGCATGCTGGGCACGCCGGC
>JBOHTE010000155.1:0-1158 GCA_050733555.1 Gemmatimonadaceae bacterium
CGCTTGAGCTGACGATCGTAGTGCGCGGTTGAGGGCGAAAGCACCTCGATCACCACCAGGAGTGCGGTGATGTCGCTCCAGTCGCGCAACGGCTTGCCGCTCGCCGTCCGATAGATGAAGAGATCAGGCTGCAGGATCTCGTCCTCGCCGAGCGCAATATCGGCCGGAGAGCCAAGCAGCTCGGCGATGCCCGTATCGCGCAGCCAGCCACGCAGCCGCATACCGAGTTCCCAGACGGCGAGTTGATGCAGCCCGCGCGGCGCTGGTGTCACGACGAGCGCGCCATCGATGAGCTCGTAGCGGTTGCCGTCGTCCGGAATCGCGCGGACGCGCTCGGCGGTCCAGCCCGTGGAAGCGTGAGACATACCCATAAGACTTTGCTCAGCGCGGAAGGATGGCAAGGGTGCATGGGACAGGATGGGGCGATTCCGCGCGAAACCTGGCACCAGTTTCATGCAAGCCACATCTCTGCCACGCACGCGCGAAAGTCGACGCGCGGCGGATACCCTGCTCAGGTCAGCCGGAGAAAGGTGACCGCCATCCAGGGCTTGTCGTCGCGGTCGGTCATGTACGAGGGCTTGCCGGGCAGGGCAGTGGTCCTGTCGAAGCCGGGCTTCTGTCTGGCTCCGCCTGCGGCGTCCTTGAGCGCCACGGCGTGCGTGCGGACGCAGGCTGTGACCTGCCCACCGTGCAGCTCCACCTTGACGTCGACATCGGCGCCTGCATTGGTCTTGCTCACCGCGGGGACGTCACAGAGCCAGACCGTTTGCGCGAGTTTCTTCAACGCCGGTCCGAGGTCGGAATGGTCGTGGTTCGTGTACGCGGCAATGAGATACGCGTCACACGCTCCCGTTCCCGCGGCGGTCTTGAGCTCGTTCATGACGCCCGTGAGCTCCGCCGTGTTGAATGTCGACATGGTGGTCAGGTGCACGCCCACCATGATCGCGCCGCCCGCGGGCACCAGCACCACAGCGATGCACGACTGAATGTTGTTGAATTTCAGCTTGTGCGCATCGGACTGCACCTTCGTGCTGAGCTGGCGGCTGCCGGGGTTGTATTCGTCGAGATACCTGGTCATTGCAATGACGGGGCGAAGGATGAGTTGCACGTGAACGGCGACCGGTAACACGTACCACCAATCAGGGTGGCTCGCAACCC
>JBOHTE010000156.1:0-1848 GCA_050733555.1 Gemmatimonadaceae bacterium
GTCCAGATCACGCCCTTCTGCAGCGGTGATTCCGCGATCGCGAACAGCGTGGAGAAGTATTCCACGCCCAGATTGTCCGACGACAGACCGCCCGATGGTCCGAGCTTGCTCGAGTCGTTGGTGGTGAGGTCGGGACTGATCACCGTCCAGCTCTGGCCGCCGTCGGTGGTGCGGTGCAGGAACTGGCTCCCCACGTACACCGTGTTGTGATCCTCAGGCGAGATGGCGATGGGGAAGGTCCAGTTCCAGCGGTACTTCACGCTGTCCGCCGGCGCATCGAGCGGCTCGTCGGGCCACGGATTCACCGATCGCGCCTGCCGCGTGCGCAGATCGTAGCGCTCGAGTCCACCTTCATAGCAGCCGCCCCACACGATGTCGTTGTCCACCGGATCGGGAATGGAGAAGCCCGACTCGCACCCCGCGGTGGTCTGCCAGAGACCCGACGGAATGCCGCCGCCCTGCAGCGAGTTGCTCGGGCCCCGCACCGAGGCGTAGTCCTGCTCGTTGCCGTAGACGAAGTACGGAACCTGATTGTCCACCGCCACGTGGTACATCTGCGCGATGGGCAGCACCACCTCGTTCCAGCTCTTCCCGTGATTCGTGGTGATCATCGCGCCGCCGTCGAATCCGATCATCATGCGGTCGCCGTTGGTGGGATCGGCCCACATGTCGTGGTTGTCGCCGCCCCACGGCACCTCCTGAGCAGTCTCGCCGCCGTCGAGCGTGCGAAGCATGCTGTTGGACGGGAAGTACACCTCGTTCTCGCTGCGCGGCGACACCAGCATGCGCGTGTAATAGTGCGGACGCTCGGCGAGCAGATGGCTGTAGCTCACCACGTGGAACGAGTTCCCTCCGTTGTCGGAGCGCCAGAGCGCGCCCCGTCCCCCCGTCTCCATGAGCGCGTAGACCCGTTCCGGATCGCTCGGCGCGATCGCCACTGCGACTTTCCCCACCGGAAACTTCGGCAGACCACTGGTGACGCGCTTCCACGTGACCCCCTCGTCGCGCGACATGTACACCCCACTTCCCTTCCCGCCGCTGAACTTCCCCCACGTGTGGATGACGAACTGCCACATGCCCGCGAAGAGGATGCGCGCGTTTGTCGGATCCATGGCCAGGTCGCTGGCGCCCGTGTTCTCGTTGACGAAGAGCACCCGCTTCCACGTCTTGCCCCCGTCGGTGGTGCGATAGACACCGCGCTCCTGCTGCGGCCCGTACCCCGTGCCGAGTGCCGCGACGAGCACGATGTCGGGATTCTGCGGATCGATGACGATGCGCGAGACGCGCCCCGTGCTGTCGAGCCCCATGTGCGTCCACGTGCGCCCCGCATCGGTGGACTTGTACACGCCGTTGCCCAGCGAGATGTTGCTGCGAATGAAGCTCTCGCCCGTACCCGCCCACACGACGTTGTGATCAGACGGCGCCATGGCGAGCGCGCCGATGGACTGCGCCGGCATCCTGTCGAACACCGGGCGCCAATGGATTCCACCATCCATGGACTTCCATACACCGCCCGACGCCGCGCCAACGTAGTAGACGTTCCAGTTGCCCGGCTCGCCGATGACCGCGCTCACGCGATTGCCCTGGGGACCGATGAAGCGGTAGGTGAGGGAGGAGACGTTGACGCCCTGGACGAGGGTGGAGTCGGGGTGGCGGGAATTCTGCGCGCGAGACTGGGCGCGGGACTGAGCGCGGGCGGGCGTGCCCGTGGCTAGCGCGATGAGACTCGCGAGGACTGGCGCGATGCGGTGGTGCAGGAGCATGGCGGTCTGGCGGGGAGCGAGGGAGTACGAGCGACGGGATGAGTGAAGGGCGATGGCAGCAGGGAGGAACGCGACGCTGCCGGGG
>JBOHTE010000157.1:0-3471 GCA_050733555.1 Gemmatimonadaceae bacterium
GTCCCTGCCCGCGGGACTGGGGAACGGCTTCGCGCCTCCTGGCTCGTTCGCGCTCCACTTTGGCCAGGGGTTCATCGCGGTGGGACAGTCACCGTCCCAGATTACGGGCATCGACTCGGTCACCGGCCGCGCGCGCGTCACGCTCGGCGACTACGAGCCGGATTACATCATGGGCCTCTCCAACGAGATCAACGTCGGTCCGATCCGGCTGTACGGTCTGCTCGACTGGCACAAGGGCGGCGACGCGGTCAACCTCACACAGCTCCTCTATGACGGAGCCGGGCTCGCGCAGGACGTGGACGCCTCCACGAATCGCATCACGACCTACGTGCACGGCAATTCGCCCTACATCCAGAGCACCACGTTCGTGAAGCTCCGCGAGGTCACGCTCTCGTACCGCGTGCCGCAGTCGTTCGTACACTCGATCCTCGGCAACGCCGCCAGCGGCCTGCGTCTCGAGGCCAGTGGACGCAATCTCATCACGTGGACCAAGTACAAGGGGCTGGATCCCGAGGTGAGCAACTTCGGCGATCAGAACATCAACCGGAGCCAGGATGTCGCGCCGTATCCACCCGCGCGGACCTTCATGTTCACGCTGGGCGTGGATTTCTGACATGCGCACCCAATCATCTCCATTGGCCACCATACTGCTACGAGGCAGAAGCCCCATGCGAATCAGACTCCTCGCGCTCGCGTTGGGAGTGACGTTCGTCGCCGCGTCGTGCAAGGACGCGACGCGACCGGACCTGAACAACCCGAGCGTGTCCGACTATTCCAACATCACCGATCTCTCGCAGGTGCAGGCGCTGGCGGTCGGTGTGCTCATCGGCGACCGCGGTACCATTGGCGGCGAGATCGAGCGCGGCGAGATCATCGGCCGGGACGCGTACAACCTGCCGGTGGCCGAACCGCGCTTCGTCACCGAACTGCTCGGTCCGAGCATTGACCCGGGCGGCTTCAACGGCACGGCCGGCTGGCCCTTCGGGACCATCCGCCTGGCGAACATTGGCATTGATGGCGTGGCCGCGGCACCGGCGGCCGTGATGACCGACGAGCAGAAGGCCTCCATGACCGGATTCCTGCGCACGCTGAAGGCGCTGTCATTTCTCCGCGCCATCGAGATGCGCGACACCGCCGGTGCGCCCATCAACGTGGATGTGGATCCCACGGGACCGGTCGCCCCGATGGCCTGCAAGGGCGACGTGCTGGCGTACACCGCCGCACTGCTCGATTCGGCGGCGACTGACCTGGCGGCCGGTGGGTCGGCCTTCCCGTTCACGCTGCCACCGGGTTTCGCCGGATTCGATGACCCGGCAAGCTTCACCACGTTCAACCGCGGCCTGGCGGCCAAGGTGCAGGTCTACCTCGCCTTCCGCGATTACGCACCGCCGGGTGGCAGCCCCGGTGGTCCGATCGATGCCGCCGCGCTGAGCGCTGCGGAAGCCGACCTGAACGCGTCGTTCATGGACACGACCGCATCATCCATTGCGGCGCTCGACGTCGGCCCCCAGCACAGCTACAGCACGGCGTCGGGTGACGCCACCAATGGCCTGTTTGCGGATCCAACCTCCACGGATTTCCGCGCGAATCCACGCGTGGTGTCGGAAGCCGATCCTGGCGATGCACGCCTGGCCCGGAAGGTCGTGAAGACGTCGAACATTTCACTCGCCGGTGTGAGTTCCGACTGGACATTCACCATCTACCCGACCCCAACGACTCCGACGCCCATTCTGTCAAACAAGGAACTCATTTTCCTCAAGGCGGAAGTCGAGTGGGGCATGGGACAACTGCTGCCAGCGCTGGCGCTCGCCAACCACATTCGCACCGTGGACGGCAGCCTCGCGCCCAAGGCGGCAGTCGGAGCGGCTGCCGTGTTGAACCAGATTCTCTATGAGAAGCGCTACTCGCTGCTGTGGGAGACCGGCGATCGCTGGTTCGACTCGCGCATGTTCGGCAAGTTGAACGGCAGCAATCCACCCGCCGGGTTGGGCATCGAGAACGGGAACCCTCCGCTCTGGAACATGCCCATTCCGCAACCTGAATTCGACGCGCGCGGCGGCGACCTCACCAAGCAGAGCTGCACGGTGAACTAGCTTCGCGGGAAGTCCGCAAAACAGGATCGGCCCCGGCAATGGTTGCCGGGGCCGGTTTTGTTTTTCGCGCTGCGGTTCTCAGACCGCTGGTTTCGCTCGCCTGATCAGGGCGCTGCCGCGATCGCGCCGCCGTCGCGGTCGCCGAGCAGGGGCAGCTTCACCGTGATGTTCGCCACGGCGTTCTGCTTCTCGCTCTTCGCCGTGATCTTCGCCTTGCCGGTGAGGTGCGTCGACGCGAGGCCGGCGGAATCCACGCTCACGATGACCCCGTTGCTCGTGGTCCACACCACCGGCCGTCCCGCGAGCACGTTGCCCCGCTTGTCGTATGCCGTGGCGGTGAACTGGACGGTGGAGAAGATCACGACCGTCGTGTCGGTCGGAGCGATGCTCACGCGAGCAACCGGGACGGGATGCACAGTGACGAGGCTCGTGCCGCTCTTTCCCGAAGTCGCGGCGGTGATGGTGGTCAGGCCATCCATGAGGCTTGTGACCATGCCGGTCGCCGACACCGTGGCCACGGCCTCATCGCTGCTCGTCCAGGTGAATGTCAGACCCGGAATAGGCTTGCTGCCCGCATCGAACCCCGTGGCGGTGAGCTGCACCGAGTCGCCGGCAACGATGATGGGTGCCGCGGGCAGCACGGTGACCAAGGCGACCGGCAGCGGATTGACCGTCACGCTGGCGGTGCCGCTCTGCCCCTCGCTCGTCGCCGTGATGGTGACCGCCGTAGCCGATGCGACGACGCCAGTGACCACACCGGTTGCAGTCACGGAGGCGACGCTCGCATCGCTCGAGCTCCACTTGATCGTGCGACCGGTGAGCGTCTTGCCGGTGGCATCCTTGAGCGTGGCGACCAGTGTGGCCGTCGTGCCGACGATGATGCTCGTATCCGCCGGCGCGACCGTTACACTGGCCACGGGCGGCGGGATGACGGTGATCGTCGCGGCACCGGACTTCCCGTCAATGGTGGCGGTGATCTTTGCTGTGCCCGACGCGCGCGAGAACACCTGCCCGTCGCTGGTCACGATCGCGACCGAGCTGCTGCCGGACCAGGCGGGCGTGCGCCCCGTGATCACGTTCCCCGCGGCGTCGAACGCGGTTGCGGTGAGCTGCACGGAGTCGCCCAGCACGAGCGTGTCGGCAGCGGGCTGTACCTCCACGCGAGCCACCGGCACCGCTGACACCGTGACGGTCGCGGTCCCCTGCTTGCCTTCGGCGGTCCCGGTGATCACGGCCCCGCCGGGACCGACACCGGTCACCACGCCGCTCACATCCACCGTCGCGATGGACTCGTCGCTGCTCGACCACGCGATCGTGCGTCCGCTGAGCACATCACCCGCGGCGTTGTAGGCGGTGCCCGTGAGCGTCACGGTCTGGC
>JBOHTE010000158.1:0-8109 GCA_050733555.1 Gemmatimonadaceae bacterium
GCGCTCGAATTGGCCCGTGTTCTCCGCGTTGATGCGGAAGTACGTGGACAGCTCCATGGGGCAGCGGACGCCGGGCGGCACGTAGACGAACGAGCCGTCGCTGAACACCGCCGAATTGAGCGACGCGAAGAAGTTGTCGCTGTACGGCACCACGGAGCCGAGATACTTCTGCACGAGGTCAGGGTGCTCGCGCACCGCTTCACCGAACGAACAGAAAATGATCCCCAGCTCGGCGAGCTGCGCGCGGTACGTCGTGCCCACCGACACGCTGTCGAAGACCGCGTCCACCGCGACGCCCGCCAGTACCTTCTGCTCCTTGAGCGGGATGCCGAGCTTGGTGTATGTCTCGAGGAGCTTCGGATCCACGTCGTCCAGACTGCCGATGGGCTTCGCGGTCTTCGGCGCGGAGAAGTAGACCTGGCCCTGATAATCAATGGGATCGTAATGCACGTTCGGCCAGTGCGGCTCGTGCATCGTGAGCCAGCGGCGATACGCCTTCAGGCGCCACTCCAGCAGCCACGCCGGCTCACGCTTGAGCGCCGAGATCGCGCGCACCGTGTCTTCGGTCAGCCCAGCCGGAATCGTGTCGGCGTCGATGTCGGTGACGAAGCCGAACTGATACTCCCTGTTGACCAGGGTCTCAATGGAACTGCTCATTGTTGCTCCCGAGTTTCCGGCATACGCCCCAGTCGCGGCACGCATGCCGGTTCCCAGAGGATGTTCGCGCGCGACTGATTGGGCCGACAGGCGCTCGTGCGATCCGACGCCGATGCGTGATCGAGACGCCTGTCACACCAGCGAATCCTAAGTTAATCTATCGGGATTGTCAACAAATCGAAGCCCATGGCCAGAACCGTAAGTTGCGTTCCGGCCAGCGCTTACCGGAGGAGAGCCAGGGCCACTACAACCAGAACGACAACCGCGGCGGCACCAATCATCAACGGCATTGGCAGCGCCTTCCGGCGCCCAGTGCGCACCTTCCTGGAATCAATGATCAGTGGCCCATCGAGCAATTGCGTGTGCCGGCGGCTGAAGGAGTCGTCCGAGTGGTCCTCGAACTGCGTGGAACGGACTCCCGCCGGCAGTGGCTGGCGTGAGAAGACGACGGTGGTGTCGCCAATCGCCACCTTGTCGCCCTCGACGAGCATCTGCGGCGCGGTCACCGGAACGTCGTTGACCTTCGTCCCGGTGGATCCCATGGAGTACAGCACGAACTCGCCGCCTTCCGCGCGGATATCGGCATGAAAGCGCGAAATGGTCGGATCCTTGAGCACGATGGCGCAACCAATCTCGCGCCCGATCTGAACGACCCGCTTCTCGAGTGCGTAGCCCTTTCGCGACTTGTGATCTACCAGAAAGGCTGGCGCTGCCGCGGGCGCGGGAGCGGGACGCTCGGCGTCAATCGTCGAGAGGAAAATGAAACGGGCCGAACCGGCGGCAATGGTGTCACCGGACCGCAGCGGCGTTCCCTCGCTGGCGGCCTGCCTGCCGTTGAGTACGACGACGTTCTGCACCGATGCCGGCAGCACACGGGCATTCCCGTTCTGTGCGCCGGTAATGACAAAGTGGCGGGCGGCGAGGTCGCGTCGCGCGATGCGCCACGTTGCCTGGGAGCCGCTGCCTACGACGACATCTACGCCGTTGAGCTCGCGAGGGTTGTTTTCCAGGTCGGGCTGTCCTTCCAGTTCCAGAAAAGGCATGTATAAGTCTCCAATTCATGTCGCCGAGAGCTCGGCGATGGCGCGTCGCAGCAAGGTGCCAGCCAGCGCCAGCTTATAGCTGTTCCTGACGAGCGGGCGCGCATCGTATAACGCGCGATCCGCAAGAGTCGCAACATCATCCGGGTCCAGACCGCCGGAGGATATGTCCTCCTCCACGGACGACGGCACGCGCCATGGACCCGGTGCAACGCCGCCCATCACTAAACGTATGTCTCCCGCTTCCGACCGCACCGCCGCGACACTGACGAGCGCAAAGTCCCACGCGGCGCGCTGCATGAGCTTCTCGTACCGCTGCGAGCCACCGGCGTTCCCGTGCCCAAGTTCAATTGCAGCGACAATCTCGCCCGGTTCCAGCACGGTCTCACGCTCCGGCGCACGCGCTGGGCTCGTGTAGAACTCGCTGATCGGGACGCGACGTGTGCCGCGCGCACTCACGATCTCCAGCTCCGCGGCCAGCGCCGTGAGCGCCACCGCGGGATCGGATGGATGCACGGCCCAGCAGGGTCCGCCACCCAGGATCGCGAGATACTGACTCTCCCCATGCTCCGCCGGACAGGCGGCCACTCCGCTCTTATAGCAAGGGACGTTCCCCCGGAAGTACCAGCAGCGGGGGCGCTGACAGAGATTCCCGCCCATTGTCCCCATGTACCTGAGCGCGTTCGTGCCCACCGCGTCACACGCCTGCGCCAGGGCAGGGAAATCCCGAACGACGCGCGCATCCTGTGCGACGTCGTGCAGCCGTGCGGCGGCGCCAATTCTGAGACCGCGCCCCGCCCCCGGCGTGATGTCCCGCGCGCCTGGTACAGCGCGCAGGTCCACCAGCGTGGCCGGGTGCGCGAGATTGTCCTGGATGAGCGTGAGCAGGTCCGTTCCCCCGCCCAGGGGCAACGCATCGGGACGCGCGAGCTGCTCGACGGCTTCGGCCATCGAACGCGGGCGAACGTAGGAGAAGGGATGCAGAGACATGAGTGCTTCGGCGTTGAGCTTAGGCTCGCGCGCGGCCATTTTCCAGTGCGGCCCTCGCGGCCCGCTCCATCTCCGTCCCATACTCCCCCATGATGCCTGCCTCGCGACGACGTATCCGGTTCGTCACGCCAGTGTTCCTGTTGCTGGCGTCGTGTCTGGTGCTCGTCATGAGCGACTGTGGCAACAGTGGTGCCGAACGCTCCGCGCCCGCCGCCGCGCGGACCATTCACGCCTTCGACAGCGTGAGCGTGCGCAGGATCACGGTGCCGGTGGATACCGCACTCAAACCACTGCCGCCGGCGCGTCTGAGTCCGCTCGCGGATTCGATCAGCAGCTACATGACCTTCCTGGCGCGCATTCAGACCGTGTTCGTGGCGGCATCACGCGCCAACCGATTGCTGGTTGACGTGGGACGCGTGGACACCAAGGTGACCACGCCGGCGCGGCGGCGCGCGTTCGAGCAGGCCGCGAAGGAGCTCTCTCCGCTTCGCATTGGAGATCGCGTGCGGCTACGCGGGTCGTGGGGTGCGTCAGATGCCACGATCGCCGGTTTCGAGCCGTGGAACGGTCGTATCACCGCGACGCTGGATGCACCGCCCGACGTGGACTCGCTGGCGCACGAGAAGGAGACGCTGGTGGCCGTTGCGATTCCCACGGACTCCGCCATGGCACCAGTCGCCGACAGTTGTGCCCGCGCCGCGCCTGATCCCGCGCTCGCCGCGCGCGTGAACGTCGTTCGTGATTCGCTCACGCAACTCGTCAAGGCAGACACCGCGGGCTGGCCGCCGAGTGCGGTCAAGTCGGAGCGGGTGCGCGCATCGCAGGCCATGGGGTGTTTCGGGCCGGCGCGCGTGCTGCTCTTCGTGAACGCGTCGGGCGACGCGGCCGCATTCGTGCGCGAGAGCGCGGTGCTGCTGGATTCCGCGGGCGCCGTGATGCCGCTGGCCGTGCTCGACCGGCGCTTCAGGGCGCACGACGCCATTCGGGCATTCGATGCCGATGGCGACGGCGTGGATGACATTGCCGCAATCGGTCACGCGGACCGCGTGGGCGGCACCGTTGTGCTCCGCCTCGATCTCGCGAAGAAGCGGCTGGAGTACGTGATGAGCGGCTTCTCGTGGGAGAATTTCTGACGGCACAGCGCCGCCGGCACGTTACTCCGCGCGGAGCACGCCGAGCGGGTCGATCCGGGTGGCGCGTCGGGCCGGCAGATACGATGCCGCGCTCGCGACCACGACCAGCACGATGGCGACGCCCACCAGCGTGAGCGGATCGGTCGGGCTCACGTCGAAGAGCTGCGATCGCAATATGCGCGTCGCGATGAGCGCGAGCGCGAGACCGATCGCGACTCCCACGCACGCCAGGAGCTGCGCCTCTCGCAACACCAGCGTCCGCACATCGCCGGGCGTGGCGCCTAGCGCCATGCGGACACCGATCTCGTGCGTGCGCTGCCGCACGAGCGCCGCGAGCATTCCGAAGAGACCAACCGCGGCGAGGAGCAGCGCGCAGGCGGACAGTGCAGCGAGTACGCCCGCGAGGAACCGTGGACGGGCCAGCGCCTCGCCGAGCAGCTCGTCGATGGGATATGCACGGTCCACCGTGTAGCCCTGGTCGAGCCCGCGGAGCGCGCTCCGGATGCCGGGCAGCACGTCGAGTGGCCGCACGCTCGTCCGGACCGCCATCACCGCGCCCGGTCCGCTCTGGCGCACCGGGATGTAGATCATCGGCTGCGCCGCCGTCACATCGCGATACCGCGTGTCTTTCGCGATGCCGACGACGGTACGCCATGCACCCACACCGCCGCCCGGATTCACCGCGCGAAGGCGCTTCCCGAGCGGATTCTCGCCCGGCCACGCCAGACTCGCGAACGACTGGCTCACCACGGCCACACGCGGTGAGGACGCGTTGTCGGCATCGCTGAACGCACGGCCGCGGATCAACGGAATACCGAGCGTCGTGAAGTAGTTGTCCGAGGCGACATCCTCACCCGCGATGGGACTCTGCATGCCCTCATCGATGCTCTGCCCCTCAAGGTCGTAGTGCTCGGTAAATCCGTTCGCCCCCTCCACGACGGAGAACGGAATGATCCAGGTCACGGTCGCGGCCCTGATGCCCGGCACGGATGGCAGACGCTCCGCGAGCTCGTTCATCACCATCGCATGTCGCGCTTCGGCGGCGCTCTGGTCGTCGCCCGATCCCTTGCTCTCGTAGATGATCACGAAGAGCAGGTGATCCGCGCGGAATCCAAAGCTGACGTTCTGCAGACGCGCGAGGCTGCGCACCAGGAGGCCGCCACCGACGAGCACCACCAGGGCGAGCGCGAGCTGCACCACCACGAGCGCGCCTCGGGTGCGCACCGCGATACTGCGTGAACCAACGGCACGGCTGGAGCGGCGGAGCTGTGCGTCCAGTCGCGCCGAGGCCGCGGCACGCGCCGGGATGAGGCCAAACGCGAGGATGACGCCGATCGTGAGCAGCAACGCGAAAACCAGTGCGCTGCCGTCAAACCGGATCTGATCGAAACGCTCGAGCCCGGACGGCGCGAGCGCGACAGTGATGCGGAGCGCGAACCAGGCAACAAGCACTCCCGCTGCGCCACCCATCGCACCAAGAAAGGCATTCTCGATCATGAGCTGCGCGATGATCCTGCCGCGGCTCGCGCCCAGCGCGGATCGCACGGCCATCTCACCAGCGCGCGCCAGCCCTCTCCCGAGTACCAGACCAGCCACGTTCGTGCAGGTGATCACCAGCAGCAGGGCGACGGCCACGGAGAGGATGACGAGCGGCTGCCGGATGTCCCCGGTTGTCAACTCGCTGTAGCTGGTGACGATCCCGCGCCGCGCCGCGGAGTCCGGACCGGCGGGAAGTTTCAGCTCCTGCAGAAAGTCGGTGAACTCACGCTGTGCCTGTGACGCATTCGCGCCCGGATGGAGCCGCGCGATGATGTCGAACCAGCCGTCGTCCGGCCCCGGCTCGTGGCCGTACAGTCGCATGATGGTGGCAAGTGACATCCACGCATCGGAGGCCCCGGGAAAGGTGAACCCCGGCGGGGCCACGCCCACCACCGTGAACGCCTTGGTACCGAGCAGAATCGCGCGGCCGACGATGTCGGGACGACCGCCGAATTCACGGTGCCACGCGGCATCACTGAGCACCACGACGGGCGCTGCGCCTCGTGCATCGTCATCAGCGTTCAGCAGCCGCCCGCGCGCTGCGCGCACGCCCAGAACCTGAAAGAAGTTTCCCGTGACTTCCATGGTGGCAAGCGAGATGGTGCGGTCACCGTCATACGCGGTGAACGGCGGGACCGAGCCCACCACGGGTGGCACGCCGGCGACTGCGCTCAGCGCGCGGCTCCGGGCGGCGAAATCCCGCAGTTCGCCGAAGTTGAGCGCCACGCCCACGCTCGCGTGCGGCCCGCTGCGATGACCGGTGGCCAGAACGAGGAGGTGGCGCTGATCCTGCACCGGGAGCGGCCGCAGCAACACGCCGTTGACGACGCCGAAGGTGGCCACGGTGGCGCCAATGCCAACCGCGAGCGTCAGGATCACGGTGATCGTGAACCACGGGTCGTGGTACAGGCCGCGCGCGGCGTATCGCAGATCCTGCAGCAGGCGCTCGAGCGGGTGAAAGCCCCAGGCGTCCCGGCTTTCCTCGGCCACGCGCGTGCGATTGCCGAAGCGCCGTATTGCGGCGTCGCGCGCCTGCTCCGGTGTCATGCCTGATGCGATGTTGTCGCGGGTGAGCATGTCGACGTGAAAGGCGATCTCGTCCGCGCTCGCGGCGCCCTGGCCGCCGTCGCGCCAGTGATTCGTCAGACGACGCAGGAACGCCGTCAGCGTCAGGAGAGCGGGGCGCATCGCGGCAGGCTCACTCCGCCTGCAGCACGCGGCTGATCGCATCGATCACTCCGCGGAAACTCGACGTCTCGAGGCCGAGCTGTTTCCGGCCGGCAGCCGTGAGCCGGTAGTAGCGCGCCCGCCGGTTCGTGGGCGATTGCTTCCACTCGGACGTCACCCATCCCTTCACCTGCATTCGCTGCAGCGCGGGGTAGAGCGAGCCCTCCTCCACGCGGAGCACGTCCCGGGAGAGCCGCTGAATGTGCTGCGCGACGCCGTAGCCATGCATCGATCCGAGGCTCAACGTCTTGAGGACGAGCATCTCGAGCGTACCAGGCAGCATCTCGGAGCGGTCGGTGGTATTCATATAGATAGACTAGGTATGGACGGCCTATGGATGCAATCCACGCCGCCGTCTGTCAACACCCGACTGCCGGTTCCGCGTCCGCTCCCTGTTACACGCTGGGCCCCGGCGATTATGATTCGATGGGCGACCAGCTACCAGCGACCAGCTACTCCTCCCGGAGCCTTTCCATGGAAGCACAGACACAGATGCGATTCGCTCGCGCCGGCGAGATCACCGACGCCATGCGGTTCGTTGCCGACCGCGAGGCGCTCGCACCGGAGCTCATCCGCGATGAGATCGCGCGCGGCCGCCTCATCATTCCCGCGAACGTTCACCATCTCGCCGGCCGGCTCGAGCCCATGGCCATTGGCAAGGTGGCGCGCGTCAAGATCAACGCGAACATCGGCAACTCCGCCGTGTCCTCGTCCATCGCGCAGGAGGTGGAGAAACTCGAGCTCGCCGTGCAGTACGGGGCCGATACCGTGATGGATCTCTCCACGGGGAAGGACATTGACGCCGTGCGCGAGACCATCATTGCGCACTCGCCTGTCCCCATCGGCACCGTCCCCATCTATCAGGCAGTGCTCATGGGGAAGGAGCTCGAAGAGCTCACCGCGAACGATCTGCTGGCAGTCATCGAACACCAGGCACAACAGGGCGTGGACTACATGACCATCCACGCCGGCATTCTCCTGGAGCATCTGCCCCTCGTCTACGGCCGCGTCACCGGCATCGTGAGCCGCGGTGGCTCGCTGCATGCCGTCTGGATGATGCACCACCGCAAGCAGAATCCCTTCTACGAGCACTACGACGACGTGCTGGACATCCTGCGCCAGTACGACGTCACCATCTCGCTCGGCGATTCGCTGCGCCCCGGTTCACTGCACGACGCGAGCGATCGCGCGCAGTTCGCGGAGCTGGAAACGCTGGGCGAGCTCACCACGCGCGCCTGGGCGCGCGATGTCCAGGTGATGGTGGAAGGTCCCGGACACATCCCGATGCATCAGATCGAGATGAACGTGCGCAAGCAGAAGGAGATCTGTCACGAGGCGCCCTTCTACACGCTGGGCCCCCTCGTGACCGACATCGCGCCGGGCTACGATCACATCACCAGTGCCATCGGCGCCGCGATGATCGGCTGGTACGGCGCGGACATGCTCTGCTACGTCACGCCGAAGGAGCACCTGGGTCTCCCGAACGCGGAAGACGTTCGCCAGGGTGTGATCGCGTACAAGAT
>JBOHTE010000159.1:0-1149 GCA_050733555.1 Gemmatimonadaceae bacterium
GGCGCGGCCCTGCTGCTGGCCGCGATCGGGATCTACGCCGTACTGGCATTCGCCGTCACCGAGCGCCGCCAGGAAATTGGCGTGCGCATGGCGCTCGGCGCGCGTGCGGGTGAGGTGCTGCGCATGATCGTGCGCGAGGGGCTCGGCCTCACGCTGATTGGTCTGGTCGTGGGCGTCGTGCTGTCGCTCGCGCTTACGCGATCGCTGCAGAGCCGGCTCTACGACGTGACGCCCACTGATGCCGGGACCTACGCGGCCGTGTGCGTGTTGCTGGCGCTCGTTGCCGTGTGCGCCAGCACGCTGCCCGCGCTGCGCGCCGCGCGGGTGGACCCGCTCGTGGCGCTGAAGGCGGACGGGTAATGCCGCGCTTTCTGCGGCATCTGCAGCGGCATCTGCAGCGGCATCTGCTGCGGCACCTGGACCCGCGCCTTCACGCGCGCATTACGGCGCCAGGGTCACACGTCGCGGAACAGCTCGGCGAGCGAGAGCGTGCACCGGTCGGCGACGCCGGCGGGGTGCCACACGACCTGTTCGCGCTCGATCTGCGGCTCCGTGTCGGCGGGCGTCCAGACCTCCACCTGTCGCGCGGTGATGTCCACGATCCAGTAGAGTGGAACGCCGCGCTCCTGATAGAGCGTACGCTTGGTGACCCGGTCGCTTTTCTCGGAGGCTGGACTCACGATCTCGATCGCGAGCGAAATCGCGCGAAGGTCCTTCCATTCGTGCAGACGCGACTGGTCAGCCGGAATGACAAAGACATCCGGCTGTACGATCGTGTCGAGCAATCCCCATGACACGTCGGCAGGCGAGGCGACGACGCGCCCCGCTCCAGTGCGCATCGCGAAGTCGTGGAGCGCCACCACGAGGCGCACGACGGCCTCCTGATGCATCGGCGGCGGTGCAGGCGTCACGAGCAACTGTCCGTGCACGGCTTCATAGCGCGGCCAGTGCTGGTCCTCGCGAATGAGCGCGCGCACCATCTCGGCGGTATAGTACTGGTTGGAGCGCATGATGATATGATCCGCTTGACGCTTGGGTTTGAGCAAGGAGTGAACATGTACAAGCTTGGCATCGTGCCCGCACTGATGCGTCATCAATTCATTGCGCGGCCTACAATTCTCGCGCACGAGTTTTCCTGATCATTCCTCG
>JBOHTE010000160.1:0-1519 GCA_050733555.1 Gemmatimonadaceae bacterium
GTCAGCGGGTGGCGCGGCGCCCGGGGCGAGCCGGCGCCCCGCCACCCGCAGTGGACGGGAACGGGGAGAGGGGACCAGCGCCCTCGCGCGCCTGCCTGGCACGCAGATGGAGTTGGTTCGCATCCTGATTCACGACCGCTCGCGGCTGGAGGAAATCGCCGAACAACTGGGCCCCGACGCACTATCGCATCCGGCGCTGCGGCTCATCTTCGCTGCCATGCTCGAGCTGCCGCCAGACGCGTCCTCGGGCGAGCTGGCGGACGCCCTGCCCGAGCACGTGCGGCCGCTGCTGGACGCGCTGCTCACGCAGCCGCCGGGCGAGGGGTTTGACGCGCGGGCCGCACTCGATGGTGCGGTCGCGCGCCTGCGCGACGAAGCCATGCGTCGCGAAATGCAGGAGAAGTTGCGCGAGATGTCGCTCGCGAGCGACGAACAGAAGGACAGGCTGCTCGGCGAGCTCGCGAACCTGACGCGGGACCGCCGCGCGCTGGGCGCGGTAGAACCCAAGCGATTCTCTGGACGTTAACGATGAAGGAGGGGGCGTGCATCCGGATCTGACAGCACTGTTGGCACTACAGGAAAATGACGGCCATGTCGCCGCGCTGGACAAGCAGCTCCAGGATCTCGACGTCCAGGAGCAGCAACTCGATCGCGAGCGCGATGCCGTGGAAGCGGCGCGCGATCGGGCGCGTGACGGCGCGGAAGAGGAAGATCGCAAGCGTCGTGAGCTGACCCACAAAGTCGAGGCGCACCGCTCGCTGCAGGAGCACCACGTGGCGGCGCTCGACGGCGTACGCAAGGCCCGGGAGGCGGAAGCCGCCATGTCCCAGATTGACATCACGCGGCGGGCGCTCGCGCAGGAGGAGGGCGACCTGCACATGCTGGCTGGCAGGGTGACGGATCTGCGCCAGGCGGCTGACCTGCACGAACTGGAACTCGAAGAGCTCGCTCAGGGCCAGCAGGAACGACGGGGAGAGCTCGCGGCCCAGCGCGCGAAGCTGCACGGCGAGATCTCCGATGCGCGCGCCAGGCGTGACGAGACGGCGCAGCACGTCTCCCGTTCCGTGCTGTCCAAGTACGAACGCATTCGCGGGCGCGAAAAGTCCACCGCGCTCTATCCGCTGCGGGGCATGGCGTGCGGCCGGTGCAACACGGCCATTCCGCTGCAGCGTCGCAACGTCATCGCCGCAGGACGATCCATCGAGGTGTGCGAAGGGTGTGGCGTGCTGCTCTACGCAACGGGATGATGCTTGTTCGGCATCGGCTCCGACCCTAGCTTTGGGAGCGTGACCGCTCCCGCTGACCGTCTCAGACAGTCCACCCATTGGGTGATGCACGACGAGCCCGATGAGGCGGCGGTGAACGCGCTGGCGACGGCGTTGCATCTGCCTGACGCCATTTGCCGCCTGCTCGTGCAACGGGGCTTCGCCGACATCGACGAGGCCAAGCGTTATCTCCGCCCCGGTCTCGATCAACTGCACGATCCGCTGCGTTTCGCGGGAATGGACGTGGCCGTGGC
>JBOHTE010000161.1:0-12519 GCA_050733555.1 Gemmatimonadaceae bacterium
CTGTTCCGGGAATGGTCCGCGTCCCTCATTCGCCCACCAGTCACGCCGTACCCAGAGACCGACCTGGCCGGCGCTCCCGCGGCCCGCGTGGTCCCACGCAACCAGTCCCCAGGCGGGGGAGTCACCGATCACGGACGCTACGTTGAACCGTCTGGGTATGATGGCAATGTCCGCCGAGGACCACGTGGTGAACGTTCTGGGCGCGATCCATCCGCTTGTCAGCGCCTCCACCTGTGCCACGGAGTCGGGAAAGATTCCCCGGCCGTCAATCGACGACGAGTACGCTGGCATCCGCCAGACGAGATAGCTGCCGTAATTGAACCAGGTGTAGATCCGGCCATGCGCGCCGGGAAGCGTATGGCACTGCAACCAGGCCGCGAGCGGGTCCAGCGCCGGCGCCACGGGGCTCGGCAAGGTGCGCGAGACCACGGTGCCCTCCTCTCGCCAGGAGCCCGCGTGTCCGGCCACCAGGGCGCCCATGCAGAGCACGGCCGCGGCATACGTGGTGACCCGTACCGAGAGCCGCGGCGGACGCACCTGCTCGCGACGGCCGACCATGGCAAGTGCGGCGGCCGCTGCCGGGAGCACAATGAGCCACCACGCGAGCAACAAACGCCCCGCCATGCCAAAACCAACCAGCCCGGCCAGCCAGAGCGCAGCATACGTCAGCCGCTCCCGCGGCGACAACGTAGCGTGCTGCATTGCCCACGGAATGAGTGCAAGCGCCGCCGCGAATGCGATTCCGAGGACGCCCGAGTTGAATCCCGGGCGGAGCTCCATGATGGGTGAGGGCTGGGCCACCAGAGCGTTATGCCCAAAGTTGAGCGCGAACACCTGCGGCCAGACCAGCGCATAGGGCGAGAGCAACCACCCCCCCAGAATGCAGCCGCACACCGCCCAGATGCGCCGACCATCCGCCGGTGGCTGAATCCAGCAGAGAACGACCGGAACGGCTGTGAGCACGAAGAACAAGTGCGTGTTCGCGGCCAGGGCGCTCGTGGCAATGAGGCAGACGGCCGCCCAGCGCACCCGCTCGCGCTCGAGCATCTGATATGTGAATGCCCACGCCAACGGCACGAGACTCAACAACAGGAGCTGCGGGCGAAGCGACGAGACCACCATGACCGCTACACCGATTCCGTATCCGGCCAGGCAGAGCGACACCCAGGGCTTCCAGCGTGCAGCGTGACCCAGCACAAGCACGCTGGCACCGGCCGCGAGCATCATGAACCCGTTGAGCAGGTGCAGCCCCAACGGCCCGACCCATCGGAGCACGAGGTAGTAGGGTACTTCGAGCGCCCACGAATAGGCAAAGAACGGCGCACCCATGCGCGTCCACGCAAACGGCTCTGTGAACGGAACCATCCCGTGGCGTACGATCCACTCCCCCGTCGCCAGATGCATGGGGAGATCGGGATCATTCAGCGGCTGGACGGCTCCCAGCAGAAAGACTATCGCACCGAGAATCGCAAGATCGAGCCACCACGTGTTGCCGTAGCTTTCACGCCACGAGGATCGGAACGAGCTGTTCGCACCGCGAGGAACCACACCATCCGCATCGCCCGACTCGGGCAGCCTTGGAGCCGCCACCACGCTCATTGCGGGCGGGAGAGTCGCTGCAGACGCTCGAAGCGGGGATTCTTCATGATCGGCGCGAAATCAGGCAGCTGCAGGGCGGACCACAACGGAGCCCCGGGCGGACCAGTCTGCTCCAGAAGGTCCAGCGCTTTCGATTGCTGTCCGGACGCTGCAAGCGCAGTCGCAATCCAGGGGCCTGCCCACTGTGCCGGATAGGTGCCGCGCGCACCGAATGCGCGGAGCAGACGCTTGGTGCGCGCCCGTGCCGAGGTCGTGTCGCGAGCGCGGGCATCCACCACTGCGCCTATCGCGTCTCCCCATTCGGGCCAGCCCAGCCGGCCCGCTGTTTCCGCATCGGCCCACGCGCTGCGGATGTCATCGCGCCGCGCGCGGACGAGTGCGCGGAGCGCGTAGGGCTGCGCGGCGAGCGGATCCGATTCCACAGCGCTGTCAAGCACCGCACAGGCGTCGGCGAAGTTCCGCTGGAGATAGTCGAGGTGCGCGAGATCGAACAGCACGCTCGCGCGCCGTGGCGCGAGGTCCAGCGCGCGCCGCAACATGAGCCGGGCAGTCTGGTCATCACCACGCTCCATCATGATGCGACCGTACCACTGGTACACGTCGGGCATGCGCGACGTCAGTCTGCTTGCGCGATCGAACGCATCGCGCACTCCCATGAACGAGCGAGGGTCCAGATAGGAGAGCAGCGCGCCCCGTGCGGCCCAGGCATCCGCCTGCGCGGAATCCAGGCGGAGCGCCAGGTCGACCGCGGCCAGACCCTTGGCGATGAGCGCCTGGCGCTGCGGCTCGCGGAAGTCCCACCATCCCCAGTACAGCTCAGCGGCGTACGCCATGCCGAGTCGCGCCGCGGCCGGAGCATACGCGCTGTCGAGGCGTACGGCGGAATCGTACTCCACCACGGCCTGGCGAAATCCCGAAGGAGTGGCCTGAGCGTGATAGTACGCTCCGCGCAGAAAATGGTCATATGACGCGGCGTTCGCGCGTATCCCGGCAACAGCCGCTGCGGGTGTGTCCTTGGCGGCAAACCCGATATTCCCCAGGACGCCGCTGACGACGGCTGCCTCGACCGCGGGCAGGTCACCTTCATTCGTCAGTCGCGAGAGCTTCCACAGCTCGGCGCCGGACTTCGCGTCCACGAGTCGCACCCGGACGCTGACGTCACCTCCAGTACGTCCAACCTGTCCGAGCACCAGGTATCGTGCGTGGAGCCAATCGCCAACCGCCTCGATGCCGGCGGCACTCCGGTATTGTTCGACGCCGAACTTCCGCGTCTCGGCGACATCGAGCGTGCCGGTCGCGCGCAGACGGTCCACGATGCGCCGTGAGAGAGCGTCGCCCAGGAAATCATCGACGCGCTTGGCGGCGGTGTTCTGGAAGTAGACCACGCCGACGGAGTTGCCGGCGGGATCGCTCACCACGTGCGCCAGCGCGGTGCGGAGCTGCAGCGATTCGCGGGCGCGGCAGGGTTGCGGCGGCGGCACGCTGGGGTACTGGGCAGCAAGAGGCGACGAGATCGCCGTCGCCCCTGCCATGCCAAGCGCCAGTGCCCAGATTCCAGTGCACCGCGGGACGATCCGCCATCGCGTCGCGGACTGCTGCTCCGATTCTTCCCTCATGATTCTCCGTATGGCTCGCCTGGCGAGCGAGAGCTATTTCACCAGCACAATCTTCTGGAGCGTGGTGTTGCCTGTACCTACCGGACCACTGTCCTTGAGAGGTACGAAGACCCCCTGAAGGACATAGAGATTTCCCTGTTGCTTCACCCAACCCGTCAGCTCGAACGATCCAATGACGGCGACGTTCACATACGTGCGCCCACCGCCGCCTCCTGTATAGAACGCGGACTTCACCACCGGATGATTCCCATTCGCGTCGAAGCAACCGCCCGATCCAGTCAGGGTTGTGCACAGGCCGTGCTGAGAGTCCGTCACAGCCTTGTTGGTCGGCCCTACCTTGTTTCCCGGTTCCGTGCGCAGGGTGTCGCCCACGCCAACCGTAAAGCAGACGGGATTGCCGTTGGAGTCCACGCCCTCGATCGCATCTTCATAGGGAGGCGATCCGCTCGGGATATTCTGGTTGTAGCTGTTCGTGGCCGCAACGTAATACGACGGCAAATCAACGGCGTAAAAATCACCCGAGAGGTCCGCCTGGCCCTGAGAGGTGATCTTCATGCTGAAGGTGCGTTGCGCCTCGGTCATTTGCTTGAGGGCATCGATATCTTCGGGGTCGCGGATACCATCGCTTGGCGGGATGGATTGTCCCAGATATGCATTGATGCTGTCCCGGAGCACCTCGAATGGCATTGCCCAGGGCTTCATACACTGCGTCTGCGACACCGAGGGTCCTGCCCAGGCAACGGAGCGCACCGCGATCTGTTTGGGCGCCCACCCCAGCACATTGGCCAGCAGATACGATGTCGAGTGGCGCACCGTCACCTGTACCGCATCGGCTGTCGTCAGGCTTGCTGGACCTGTGAACACTCGAGCCGGGCTGCTCCACTTCCCCAGCACCACGTCGCTGTCATCCAGCGTGATCGTCGACCCCATCAGTTTGTTCGCCGCAGCGTAATTCTGCGCCTGCGTGAGATAGTCCGACTTCTGCGTGCCGATGAGCTGCACCGCCCCAGCGAGCGCCGCCGCATCCGCGGAAGTCTGCATCTGGTTGCGCATGAACTGCATGCGCGCGAAGTCGACCACGACGGCTATGATCGTGAGCATTGCGAGAAACAACAGCACCGTGAAGATGGCGATGACCCCTCGCCTGTTGCGCAGCGAACCCATGTGCTCCTCCTTGCTTTCGGTCCCGAGTGACCGTACCGCGTGCGCGCCGAGTGGTTCGGCGCGCTACTTGACCAGTACCACCTTCACCAGCGTCGAGCCGCCGGGGCCCGACGGACCTTCATCCTGATCCACCTGGAACACGCCCGTGATACTCGCACCCTTCTGATCCCAATTGGTGAGCGTGAACGAACCGATCGTCTTGATGGCGGCCATGAACTTCCCGCTTCCCTTGTCGGTCGCCTGCGTCCAGAATGCGGACTTGATCACCGGAGGTATGCCGTTCGCATCCTCGCACAGCGTGCCGACCACCTGATCGCACACGCCGGGCGACTCCACACCCTGCCGCGTTGGTCCGACCATCGCACCAGTCTCGGTCGCCAGCGTATCGCCAACACCCACCTGATAGCACACCGGGTTCCCATTGCTGTCCACGCCCTGCAGGGTGTTCTTGTACTGCGTCGCTCCAGGGATCTGGGGGTTGTAGCTGTTGGTCGCCGCCGTGTAGTACGCTGGCAGATCCACCGCGTAGAAGTTGCCCGGATTGAGGTTGTTTCCGTTCGCGGTGTTCCCCAGGAACAGCGTGAAGGTCCGCTGCTGTGCGGTCATCCCTTGCAGCGTGGTCAGATCCTCCTGCGAAAGCGACCTCGTATCGCTCGGATCGAATGCCTTTCCCTCTGCCGTATCGAGCTTGGCGCGGAGCAGGCCAAACCAGAGCGCCCAGGGCTTCATGCAGTTGGACTGGCTCGCCGACGGCCCAGCCCATGCCACCGAGCGCACCGCGAGCTGCCTGGGCACCCAGCCGAGCACATTCGCAAGCAGGAAGGACGACGGATGGTGCAACGTCACCTGGACGGCATCGGCTGTGGCGATGCTCGCACCGCCAGTGAACTTCCTGGCTATCGGATCCCAATTGCCCAGCGCCACGTTGCTGTCGCTGACCACCACGCTGGTGTTGAGCAGCGGATTGTCGCCCCCGAATGCCTCGGCCTGCGTCACATACGCGGAGCGCGCTGTCCGCACCAGTTGCACCGCGCCGGCCAGCGCGGCGGCGTCCGCGGCGGTCTGCATCTGGTTGCGCATGAACTGCATGCGCGCGAAATCCACAACGACCGCGATGATCGTGAGCATGGCCAGAAACAACAGCACCGTGAAAATCGCGATCACGCCGCGCCTGTTGCGCAACGCTGGCATCTGACCCTCCTGGCTCTCCGAGCCGAGTGCTCTGCTGCCTTCTTTCGTTCCGAGTGCCCTGCTGTCTCCTTCCCTCAGCTCCTGCCCAACGGATCAGCCGCCGAAACCGGTCTTGAACATCTTGCCGATCGTGATTACCGCTGGCCCCATGACTGTGATGAACAGCGCCGGCAGAATGAACAGCATCAGCGGGAACAGCATCTTGAGCGGCGCGGTCGCGGCCTTCTTCTCGATGGCCTGCCGGCGCTTCACGCGCAGCGCCTCGGCGTAGACCTCCAGCACGTGACCGATGCTCGTGCCCCATTTCTCGCTCTGGATCATCGTGGAGACGAGCGCCCGAACCTCTTCCACGCCCGTGCGGTCGTACAGGCCGCGCAGCGCCTGCTCCCGTGGCACGCCGGCATTCGTCTTCCGGTTCACAATGAAGAGCTCATTGGCGAACTCGGGGTGCACGTGCCCGATGTCGCGCGCAACGCGCAACAGCGCCGCATCCAGACTGACCCCCGCTTCAATGCACACCACCATGAGGTCGAGCGCATCGGGGACACTGTGCCGGATGGTCTCCTGGCGATGAAATACGCGATTGTTGACAAACCAGACGGGGAATCCCCAACCGGCGAAGAGCGCCCACACACCGAGAAGCAACGCTTTCCCAGTCCCCGCCCCAATGGCAAGGGGGATCACCGCAACGATGAGCCCCACGAAAAACACCACGCGTAATGTCGTGTACGTGAGCGACGCCGTTGGGGTATCGTATCCGGCCCAGACCAGCTTCTTCTTGAGCGCCTCGCTCTCTCCCCATGACGCCGGCAGATGCTGGCCCAGCCACTCGCCCAGCGGGTGCTTGTCCTTTTCCCCGAGGCCAATCACCAGGTGGGAACCCGTCACGGTTCCCTGCTCGCCGAAGGTGCGGCCAATGACCTCCTCACGATAGCGCTGCGCAATCACGGAGTAGACGGCAACCGCGACGGCGCCGACGGCGAGGATCACCAGCAGAATGATCTGGACAGGCATGCGAAATTCCTCAGTAGTCCACGTCGGCGATCTGCATCATCAGGAAGTAGCCGATCACCACCATCCCTGCCCCGACCATCAGCATGATGCGGCCGATGCCCGTCGTCGTGAGCGGCTTCACGTAGTCCGGCGCAATCAGCGTGAGCCCCAGATACACCACCACAGGCAGCAGCGACAGGATGCGGCCCGAGAGTTTGGGCTCGGACACCAGCGTCGCGATCTGCCCGCGCACCTGGACGCGCTCGCGCATGAGCTTGGAAATGTTGCCCAGAATATCACTCAATGAACCGCCGGTCTCGCGCTGGATGAGCACCGCCGTCACCAGCATCTTGAAATCGAGGCTGCGAATGCGTTCCTGCATCGAGAGCAGCGCGGTCCGCACTTCCACGCCCAGCCGCTGTTCATCGTAGAACCGGGTGAACTCCGGGCCCAGCGGCTCCGCCATCTCCTGTCCGATGAAGCGCATGGCCGCCTGAAACGAATACCCGGACTTCATGGCCGTGACCATCATGTCGATGGCTTCGGGGAGTTGCGCCTCGAACTGCTCGATGCGCTTTCTGCCCTTGCGACGCAGCCAGAGCCACGGCAGCAGCGCGCCGATGGCGACAAGCAGGATCGTAATCGGCGTACGCCCGAGCAGGAGCCCAGCCACAAGGCCAACCAGTGTCGTGGCCAGTGTCAGCACCACGAAGCCACCCGGCGTCATGGGCGAGCCAGCCATTTCCAGCCGGGTGGCGAGCGCGCCCGCGAACGAGCGGCCAGCCATGAGGCGGTTCAGCAGCGGCACATCGCTGACGCTCTCGTCCTTCAGAATACCGCGGGCTGCCACGCTCTCCATTTCCGGATGCAGCCTGCGCCGCGCCGCATCGCCCGCGGACAGCCGCTGGCGATTCACGAAAATGAACAGTCCAACGATCAGGCTCAGGGTGCCGACGAAGACGGCGCCGAGGATGAGCAGCGACATGATTCAGACCGTCTGGAAGAGCGATATGGGCAGTTCGACGCCGGCCATCTTGAGGCGTTCCGAGAATGTCGGCCGGATACCCGTTCCCTCGAAGTTGCCAATGATCTTGCCATCAGGCCCGAGCCCCCGCCGGCGGTAGCGATAGATCTCCTGCGTGGCGATGACATCGCCTTCCATGCCCGTCACCTCGGTGATGCTGACCACGCGACGCGACCCATCCGACATACGGGACACCTGCACGATCACATCGAGCGCCGAGGAGATCTGCTCGCGCATCGCCTTGTTGGGCAGATTGGTGCCGGCGAACAAGATCATTGTCTCCAGGCGCGCCAGCGCATCACGGGGAGTGTTGGCATGGATCGTCGTGAGCGATCCTTCGTGGCCCGTGTTCATGGCCTGCAGCATGTCCAACGCTTCAGCGGAACGCACCTCGCCAACAAGAATGCGGTCCGGACGCATGCGCAACGCGTTCTTCACCAGGTCGCGGGCGACGACTTCACCGCGTCCTTCCGCGTTGGGCGGACGCGTCTCCAGCCGCACCACGTGCTCCTGCTGCAGCCGCAGCTCGGCCGCATCCTCGATCGTCACCACGCGCTCGGATCCCGGGATGAAGGAGCTCAGCGCATTGAGCATCGTCGTCTTGCCTGAACCCGTTCCACCCGAGATCAGCATGTTGAGTCGCGCGACCACGCACCCGGCCAACAGGTTGACCATTTCCTCGGTCATGGCACCCGCCGCGACGAGCTGCGGGACGGTGAACCCGGCACCGAAACGGCGAATGGACAGCATGGGGCCGTCCAGCGCCAGCGGCGGAATGATCGCATTCACGCGCGAGCCGTCGGGGAGGCGCGCATCCACCATGGGTGACGATTCGTCCACGCGGCGCCCCACGCGCGTCACGATGCGGTCGATCACGGCGAGCAGGTGCGCGTCGTTGCGGAACGAGGCGTTCACGCGCGACAGCCGTCCCTTCCGCTCGATGAAGATCTCGCGTGCACCGTTCACCAGGATGTCGCTGATCGACTGATCGCGGAACAGCGGCTCGATGGGGCCGAGACCGGTCACCTCATAGATGATCTGCTCGACGATCTCCTCGCGCTCGGACTGGCTGAGCGGCGTGGATTCGCCTCGCAGGAACTCGAACACCGCCTGCCGGATCTGCGCGGTGAGTTCGCCTTCGTCCTTGATCTGCTCGAGTGCTTCGAGGTCGAGCCGTTCAATGAGGCGGCGGTGCAGCTCCACCTTGAGCTGGTCCACCGGATTGAGTGATGTTTCCTCGAGGTTCCGGCGCTGGTACATGCTCGAGCCATGCCCCTGCGGCACCGGCGGCGGCGCCACCACGGCCGGTGCCTGGCCGTCCGTCTGCTCGGAGGGCACCACGGCGGGACTGGTGCCGTTGGTCTTTCTTCCGGTGAGCCGGTCTCTCAACGACATGGTCAGCTCCTCTTGCTGATGCCGAGCATCTTGCGCAGACGCGACGAACCCTGTTCGCTGTGGCCGTTGGTGCGCTGGCCCGGGCTGGTGCCGCCGAGCTTTGCCGCAAGCTGCGAATAACTGTTGGCGAGTTTGGACGATGCATCGTACTCGGCCACCGGCACGCCCTTGGTGAGCGCCGCGGCCGAAGTGCGGTAGTCATTGGGCAATTTCCAGAACACATCCCGCTTGAGCACCGACACCGCATCCGTGGTGGACAGCACGTCATTCGCCTGAAAGCGATTGACCACGATGCACACCTTGTCGTCCGGGTAGCCGAGGCGCTGGAAGATGGAGAGCGCACGCTGCGCGGCCCGGAGCGCCGGCACCGTCATCTGCGTGTTGAGCAGCACGCGGTCAGCCGCGTCCAGCGCCGCCAGCGTCCGTTCGCTGATGTGGTGTTCGCAGTCGAGCACCGTGAAAGCGAAATGGGCCCGCAGATGGTCGATGATCGTGCTGACGGTCGTGGCGTCAATGACTTCCTCGTATTCCGGATTGTCCGGTCCGGGAAGCGCCCAGACGCCCCCCGCGTGCGGCGTGAGGAGCGAGTAGAGCAGCTCCGCATCCACGCGGTCCAGCTTCTCCACGAGGCTGCCCATGTCGTACGACGGCTTGAGATCCAGCATCACGCGCACATCGCCATTGGACACGACGAGATCGGCGAGTGCGACTCGCGATGCGCGGTGGTTCCGGGCCAGCGCATGCGCCAGGTTGACCGCGATGGACGTATTGCCCAGCCCGCCCTTGGAACTGTAGACGGCGAACACCATGCCGCGCCGTTGCTCGGAGCGGTTCCGGCGCATGAGCCGGTCCACGGCTGCCGCGAGCTCCTTGGCGTCCGGAGGAAAAACGAGGAACTCGTGCACTCCCGTCCGCATGGCGCGGAGGATGAGATCCGGATCCGGCTTGGCCGCGGTACCAATGAAGAACGTGGAGGGAGACTTGTGGATTTCCAGGTCGAGCGAGGCGTGATGGACCGCGTCCATGTCGCCCAACGGCACGATCACCAGATCGAAGTGCGACGCGTGCATGCGCTCGATCGCCGCGGCAAGGCTTGGTGCCTGCTCGGACTCGGCGAAACCGAAGCGCGCCAGCACCTCTTCGGTCTGCTCGACAGGGCCGGCGGCCCCGGCTACGATCAATGCCCTCCGCTGCTTTGACTCCACGTCAACTCCTCATCTCTACGGGCGTACGATGTCGCCGCCGACTACCGGGGCGAAGAATCCCTGGGCGCGGCCGGCGGCGCCACGAGCCGCGGCTCGATCGCCGGCCGCGCCGGCAGCGCCGTATCCGGCTGCAGCTTCAGCGTGTCGTTGAACCGCGGGTGCATCGGATCCACGACCACGGGCGTGACGATCACGAGCAGCTCCGTCTGGTTGTTCAGCCACTGCGTGCTGCTGAACAGCCGGCCGAGAATGGGGACATCCATCAGGAATGGAATCCCGCTCTTCACCTCGCTCCGGGTGTCATTGAACATTCCCGAGATGATGAGGCTCTCGTCCCGCTTCACGTCAATGGTGGTGGACACACGGCGCGTGCTGAGCGCGGGAATCTTGAATCCCGAGATCGTGAGCGCATTCGAGAAGTCGAGGTTCGACACCTCTGGCGTCACGTTCAGCTTGAGCAGACTGTCGCTGATCACTTCAGCATTGAATGTGAGGCGCACGCCGAACTCCTTGTACTGAATCCCGACCTGTGGCGTGCTCGTGCCGCTCACCGAACTCACGACCGGGATGGGGATCTCACCACCCGCCAGGAAGGTTGCGTTCTCCTTGTTGGCCGCAATGAGATTCGGCTCGGCGAGCATGCGCACCTTTCCTTTCTGCGACTGCACGTCGAGGAAGGCGAGGAGATGCTGGGTGTCGAAATCCGTGAGCAGCGACAGGAACTGGCCGCCCGCCGGCAGCGTGATGGCTCCGGTAGTCTGATCAAAGACGTTATCGTTGTTGAGAATTCCGGTTCCCACGCGCACGTGATCGTTGCGGAAGAGCAGGCTCGGATTCAGGGTACTCAGCAGGTTGCGCTGCACTTCGGCGAACTTCACGTACAGCACCACCTGCATGCGGTCCGCGGGCGAGTGCACGGAAACGCGATAGTGATGGCGTTCGCCATTGTCCAGCCAGATGATCGCGTCCGTTTCGCCCGCCCCCTTGGCGTTGATGACCAGCTCCTTGTTGGTGATCACGACGACGTCGGCCACCTCGGGGCTCGCGATGGAGACGCGCGTGATGAGCGCCGACGTGGTGATCGGATAGGAGCGGCCCAGCGGCAGGTCAATGCGCTGGACGACATCCTGCTGGGCGCCGAGGGGCGCGGCAAAGGCCGCAAGCGCGCACAGAACCGCGATGAGTGCGCGGGAAAAGACCGGACGGGCGAGCATGGAGTTCATCAGGGAGTCTCTGGCTTGGCGGTGGAGTCGGTCCTGCTGAACTTCTGCTGAGAAACCTTGTCGCCCCGATAGACCTTGACCACCATCGAGTCAGGCGCGGCCGGCTTGGGATCTGGCGCCGCAGCCACCGGCGCATGCTGAACCGGACGCGACACGTAGCGAACGCGTTGCGTGGGACGCGGTGGTGCGGGCGTAGAGAATCCGGTGAGGATGTCAGCGGGCGTCGCACCGGCGGTCTTCACGCTGTCGGGGTCACCATAGCCGCGCAGCACGAGCTGAATGCTCCCCTGCGTGGTAGCGGCGGCGAGGCGCTCGGCTTCCTGTGGCGTGACTTCGAGCGTGGTGGTGGTCGCGTTGATCGGCTTGCCGTCGGCGCCGCGGTGTACTTCGGTGCCTACGGAGAGCACGCGCATGTTCTCCATGAACAGCTTGGAGATTTCCGGCTTGTCCTTCTCCGGACTCTTCATGGTCACCATCACGTCTACCCGGCTGTTGGGCTGGATGAGGCCGCTGATGCCCGCCACGTCATTGATGCGGATGGCCATGGCGCGCTTGCCCGGCGTGATTTTCACTTCCAAGCCGGGGCCTGTTCCGTTCGGCGCAAGGCGGCCCGGGACGATCGGCTCTCCGGCGAACACCGCGACGCGCGTGACGCGTCCAACCACAGAGTCGGGTGAAGAGAATGCACCGGCGGGGATGGTCGGCAGCGGCCACGCATTGGTCTGAATGGACGTGCGATCAATGGTCGCCCCTTCAGGCATGTCCTTGAGCGCCACGACGACCGGCGCGGTCGCAACCCGGTTGGCTTCGCGAGTGCGCTGCAGCATGAGATACACGCCGTACGTGGCTGCGGCAGCGACAAGGACCGCCGCGTAAAACACCAGGGAATACCGTCTCTCCGCCATGCGATCTGCCCTCTGAGAACTCGAGCGATGAACTCCGGGTGAAGCCGGGCCTGTCACAAAATGTGACGACCGAGCGCACAGAACTTAACATCTTCCCTTAACGCCGTGCTGGCGGGACGCCAGAAAAGCGCGCGGCACTACGATTCGTATTCGCTTCCTGATTCCGGCTGCTCAGCTCCCTCCGCCGAACTCCCATCGGAATAC